>JAYSUZ010000077.1:0-10023 GCA_043718845.1 Cytophagales bacterium | reverse complement strand
GTTGATTGATTTCAACAACTACGTTCATAATGATGCCGCTGTAGAGAATGTTTTACTACCGCTGCGCGATGGGCTCATGATTCTGAGAAAAAAGTAGTAAATTTGTACCTGAAAAAATCTATTCCTTAATGAAATCAAAATCAGGACTCTTCGTTATTCTCCTTTTTTTAAGCATAAATCTATTTGCTCAGAGCATTCCACAAATAGAAGTTCCCGATATTATAGAATTTGCAGGAATGAAGTTGACGATAACGTCAGGCGCAAAAGAAATTCTACTCAAGGATATCACTTCTATGAGAAAGAATCCTAAATATTTTTATTCAAAAGTAGCGCTGGCAAACCTTTATTTCCCTATGATCGAAAAGGTATTTGAAGAGGAAGGTTTTCCTGCAGATTTCAAATACCTAGCCTTACAAGAAAGTAGTTTGATAGCCGATGCTATTTCAAAGTCAAATGCCGTTGGCTATTGGCAATTCAAAAAAGAAAGTGCGATAGAAGTTGGCTTAAGAGTAGATACTAAAATTGATGAGCGGATGAATATTGTATCTTCCTCTAGAGGGGCAGCTCGTTATTTAAAACGGAATAATCAGACCTTCAACAATTGGGTTTATGCTCTTTTGTCTTACAATCTTGGCCTTACAGGTGCCAAATCTGAAATTATACTAGCAAACATAGGCGCTAAAGACATGGTTATAAATGAAAAAATGCATTGGTATGTGCTCCGTTTTCTAGCACATAAATTAATGTATCAAAATGCGATTGAAAATGCAGCCTCTGTCGATTCTGTATTAATCGCCTACATAGACGGAGCGAATAAGACCCTTAGCGACATAGCCGCTGAATACAAACTAGACAATACTGCTGTAGTTTTTTATAATAAGTGGTTAAAGGTGGAAGCAATTCCTGAAGACAAAATTTACCCTGTTTTACTAGCCGTGCCTATGAGTCAAGCAGTACTGTTTAATACTACTCCGGTAAGCAAAAATATAGAAAAAAAAGATTTTAAAATTAAGAAAGAAAAATTCAGTTCCGCAGCAGATGTTGTACTCAAAAATAGCAGTACAGAAGCTTATATTTATAGCATTAATGGAACGCAAGCTGTCTTAGCAAAAGAGGGAGACAATAGTGTAACGCTTTCTGTAAAAGGAGGAATTTCAAAGGAGGAATTTTTGGAGTACAATGAAATGCAGTCGTTTGACGATGTACAGCCCGCTAAAATATATTACCTAGAAAGTAAAAGAAAAAAAGCGATGGTAATGTTTCATACCGTTCAGTTGGGGGAGTCCTTGTGGGACATCGCTCAAAATTATGGGATAAAAATAGGAACGATACGGGCTAAGAATAGAATGGACGAAAACGAAGCGGTAAGTTCGGGAAGAGTATTATGGTTAAGAACAAAAAGACCTAAATCAAAACCAATCGAATACAAAACCGTAGGAGTAAAAGAATTTGTAACACTTAAAAATATAGCCTCAGGAGTTGTCCATATCGTAGACTCAACCCTCTTCACGTATACTTATCACGAGGTAGTGGCAGGGGAAACGATATTTGGTATTTCGAAAAAATATCAAGTTGCTACAGACAGCCTAATGAAATGGAATAACTTGGATAGCTATGCCCTAAAGTTGAAACAAAAATTAATCGTTGGAGTAAAAGAGCATAAGCAAAAAGAAGAGTCATTTGTACATACCGTTTCTAATGGCGATACGTTTTATAAAATAGCGCACCAGTATAGTGTATCTGTTTTGGAGCTCCTCGAATGGAATAACCGAACAGATTTAAATTTGAAACTTGGCGATAAAGTACTCATTAAAAAAAGTGACAAAGTCGTAAAATGACAGATAAAACCTTCGATAGCGCTACTTTTTACAACATTGCTTTCAACGATTTGGTAGAAGCCATTTTGGTGTTGGACGAAAATTTTGTGCTTACTTATTTTAATCCTTCTTCTAGTTCTATTTTCAATACTTCAGATTCGTTATTAGTAGGCAAAAATTGTTGTGATCAGTTGTCTGTTTACGACCTAAGTGGAAACAACAATCTGCCCCTACTTTTAGCGTCGTTATCTGAGCAAGATACGCATTTCAATATCCCTGTTCTGCTCAAACAAGTACACTTCCTGCTGCATATTAAAGTCATTACTTCGAAAGAAGGTGCACGCGCTGGTTATCTATTGAAATTTTTTGAGACGACAGAAAAAAAACAGTTGGGAACTACTTTAATAGAAGGCGAAAAAAAATATAAAGGGCTTTTTGACAACGCTCAAGAAGGTATATTTATATTGAATGATTCGGGTATTATTGTAGATGCTAACCCAAGTGCTAGTGTTATATATGGACAATCGAGTTTTGAAGGAATGAGTATTTTTAAACTTTTCCCTCATAACTCTATTGCAGAAAGCGATATGTTTTGGAAAAATTTTCTAAAAGAAGGGCAAATAACTGGATTTTATAAATTTATTTTACCAAATGGCAACGTTAATTACATTGATTTCAAAGCGAAATCAAATTATTTACCTCATTTTCATTTAGCCGTTTTTACAAACGTTACAGAAAAAAAACTCGTTGAGAAAGCACTTTTAAATTCGGAAGCGAATATGAAAGCTGTTTTTGATAGTAGCGAACAAAATATTGTTTTATTAGACCTTTCTCATAGAATCATAGCCGCAAACATCAAAGCAGACGACAGCACAAGAAAAATACTAGGAAAATCGCTCGCCGTTGGAGAAGATTTACTATGCTATATCATCAATAAAGATCTATTTCTTTCTGAATTTGGCGAAGCTAGAAAAGGTACTAAAACTATAGTAGAACGAAATATAAAAGGAGTAAATGGAGAAAGCAATTGGATTGAGTTTATTTACATCCCTATTAAAGATGGAAAGGGAAATGTAGCGAGTATCTGCTATACTTCCTCAAATATAAATAATAGGAAAAAAGAAGAATTAATTCGCCGTGAGAGCGAGCAGAAATTCAGAAGTCTTGCGGTAAACTCTCCTGATATTATTTACATATTAGATTTAATAAATAGAGAAATTAACTATTTCAACAGAGATATTATCTTAGGCTATAAAAGTGATTCCCTTATTTCATCCGAGGCTTGGGTTGAAATTGTTTATCCTGAAGACTATGACAGGGTAATAGCGCATTGGCACTCTTTTCTGAAATCACGTAGCAAAAAAGCGGGATCTATTGAATACAGAATTCGAGATGCTAGTGGCGTTTATGAATGGGTCTCCAGCCGGCATATAATAATCGAATGGGATGCCAAAGGAGTGCCTGCAAAAGCGCTGTTTAACATCACCATAATCACCGATCAAATACGTGCCCAAGAAGCCTTAAAAGAAAGCGAAGCAAGGTTAAAGGCCCTAATAGAAAATACGTCGGACTTGGTTTGGTCTGTAGACAACGAACTAAACCTGACGGCTGTGAATACTGCTTTTGTTGAAGTAGTTAAAAATAATTATAAAAAGAAAATAAAAGTAAGCGACAACTTATACACCATCCTTCCTAATCTTAACAAAGACGGATGGCTAGCACTGCATATCACCGCCTTAAAAGGAAAAAAAGTGACGGCTGAATTTTCTTGGCTTTCTAAAAAGAAAGAAAATATTTTCTATGAGATTTCTTACAATCCAATATACGATGCCGAAAATAATGTATCTGGCGTAAGTGTATTTGCTCGGGACATTACGCAGCGTCAACTAAATGAGGCTACTATTGTCCAAACAAATTTCGAATTAGACAGTTTTGTCTACCGTGCATCTCACGACTTGAGAGCCCCTTTACGCTCCATTCTTGGGTTAGTAAATATTATTAATACTCAAGCAGACGAAGCGGATAAAATAACCTATTTAAGAATGATAGAAAAAAGTACTATCAAACTTGATAATTTCATATCCGATTTAATCAATTTCTCTCGTAATAGTAGAGCTACGGTAGAAATAGAAGTAGTGAATTTCAATACCATTATTTCTGAATGTAAGGAAACTATAGGTTTTATGGAAGGTGCCGATAACGTAGACTTTAGTGCGAAGGTGAAAGAGGATTACCCTTTTTACTCTGACGCTAAGCGTATCTCTATTTTTCTAAACAATTTCATATCGAATGCTATAAAATACCAAGATACGAATAATAAGAAAAAATCTTATGTGGATATTCAAGTAAATTGTACAAAATCTCAAGCGGTTATTATTATAGAAGATAATGGGGTTGGGATCAGAAATGAATACCACGCTAAAATTTTTAATATGTTTTTTCGTGCATCAGAAAACTCTTTCGGATCTGGGCTTGGACTTTATATAGCGCATCAGGCTGTAGAGCGGCTTGGAGGAGAAATAAAAGTAGAATCGAAATTCAGTGTTGGCACCACTTTCACTATCACATTGCCCAATTTAGAAAATAAAAAAAATCGATTCTAGCGCACTATAAAATGTTGTACAGGCTGCTTCTTTCTAAAAAATAAAATTCCTAAATAAAATAAATCCATAGACATTCCTACCGATGGGTGTTTTTTTAATTCTTTCCATACACGGTTCATTTCTTCAGACCAATAGATGTCGTCAAAAATAAAAATAGAATCCTCGTTTGCTTTTTCGAGACATTGTAAAAAGTAATTCAACGTAGGTTCGTAACGGTGGTTAGCATCAAAAAATACAAAATCAATAGAAGGTAATTGAGCTATGATAAGAGGAAGTGTATCGTCTATATTTCCTACTACCTGCTTAATATTTTTTGCAGAAAGCGCGTCAAAATTTTCTTTTGCTACAGCTGCAGTAGCGGGACACCCTTCAAAAGTATAGACTAATCCCAATGGATTAGCCCTAGATTCATAAAGCGTAGTAATACCCAAGGAAGTACCCAAATCAAGCATTATAGCAGGTTGTTGGAATTTTATAATTCGATAAATAAGTTGCGCTAGAGCAGGTTTCTTTTCTGCATTTTTACAAATGGAGGAAATTTTTTTTGAGTTAGCATTGTCAATGCCTGAACCTGCACCAAAATCTACAATTTCTATCCGTCGAATATCCTTTTTTAATTTTTTTCTTACGCCTTCAATTTCCAATTGTTCAGCGCAACTTGTTTTACCCTTTATTATTTTTGTGTAAAAATCATACGCAAAAGGAGAATGTAAAAAATGCTCGTTTCTCGCTTTGAGTAAATAAGTTATATACTGGAAAATAGTAAAGTAAGTATTCAAACTAGAAATTATTAATTGAGCCTATGCGGAACGATCATCGTAAAGACCGGAATTGCTACCTCAAATTTATACTCATCAACCGTACGTTGCATCGTGTAAGTACCCAACATCTTTCCGATCTCTGTGTTTAAATTACACCCCGAAATATATTCATAAAACGCTCCAGGCTCAATAATAGGCTGTTGCCCTACCACACCATCACCTTCCACTTGCTTCTCAGAACCATTAGAGTCGTATATAAACCAATGGCGTCTCAAGAGTTGAATCGTATTTTCGCTATTGTTCTCAATCGTAATTTTGTAATTAAATACAAAATGCGACTGACCTGGACTAGAATATTCAGGTTGATAAGCTGTTAGTACACTTACCTTGATGCCATTTGTTATCTCCGTTACCATATCAGACATTTTTGAAGTAGGATATTGTATGTAATTTTTAGTAATTTAGAAAAATAAATTTCAATAATAAAGGATTTGGCATATTAAATTATAAGCACCTGAGAAAGCTTAGAATAGTAACCTTTTATAGAAAAATGATTGAGAAAATAGAAAAATCGTGGGCTGAGAAACTCCATCCAGTATTCGAAAAAAAATATTTTAGCACCTTGAGGACCTTTGTAGCGTTAGAACAGCGCAACGAATTAGTCTATCCGCCAAACGACTTCATTTTTAATGCCTTCGCAAAATGTAGTATCGAACAAGTAGCAGTAGTGATTATTGGTCAGGACCCTTATCATGGACCAGGACAAGCAAATGGGCTTTGCTTCTCGGTAAATGACGGCGTCCGTCATCCACCCTCTTTGAAAAATATTTTCAAAGAACTAAGTGCCGATTTAAAAATAGGAATCCCCGAAAGTGGAAACTTAGAACGCTGGGCAGAACAAGGTGTTTTGATGTTGAATGCAACACTCACTGTTCGAGCCAATACTGCGGGCTCCCATCAAAAAAAAGGATGGGAAGAATTTACCGATGAGGTAATCCGACTTATCTCAACCGAAAAATCATCCGTCGTATTTATTCTTTGGGGGGCGTATGCACAGAAAAAAGGTGCACTTATCGATACCAGCAAACACTATGTTCTGAAAGCCGCTCACCCCTCTCCTTTCTCCGCCTACAACGGTTTTTTTGGGTGCAACCATTTTAGTAAAACGAATGCCTACCTAAAATCGTTAGGAAAAAAAGAGATTAGATGGTAAGTGTGGGACGCATAATTTAAGCCGATGAAATATAATAAATACCGTGGACTATACATTAACTATTCGGCCGAATGCTTCACCTCCACATCAATCCTCAATAAGTTCGAAGTTCCTTTTGCCAATAATTTATTTGTAGCAAGATTCCAAAGTTCACATTGTACGTGCTGTATCATTGTCCCTTTTTTTACAATAAATGCTTTCGCAGTAAGTACATCATTTTCTCTGCCTGGGTAGAAATAGTCTACATTTAGATTGATAGTAGTAAAGAAGTTTTTTGCGCCTAAAGACACTACTGTTGCACCCATCATATCGTCCAATATCCCTGCTATCACTCCTCCGTGCAACGTACCAATGCCGTTGGTCATTTCTTTTCGCACTATAAATTCAGCCGTAAGTTTTCCCGCTTCCACTTCCTTCAATATCCCTTTCAACCATGCCCCATAGCGCGAAGGATTGTTGACGAACTCCTTATCAATGTAAGCTCTTAATACCGCTAATAATTCATTTTCTTCCATACTATATTTTATCTTTTAGAAACGAAGCCGTGTAGTTTCCCTCCAACTTTACCATCTCTTCTGGTGTGCCTTCAAAACAAATTGTACCGCCCTTGTCTCCTCCTTCTGGCCCCATATCTATAATCCAATCTGCATTTTTAATCATCTCCATATTGTGTTCGATAATAATCACGCTGTTTCCTTGCTCTACCAAAGCATTGATAGCCGTGAGCAATTTCTTAATATCATGAAAATGTAGCCCCGTAGTAGGTTCGTCGAAAATAAATAGAATTTGATCTTTAGAAGTAGAAGGTGCTCTGTTAAGAAAAGAGGCGAGTTTTACCCGCTGTGCTTCTCCTCCGGAAAGCGAACTAGAAGACTGTCCTAACCTCACATAGCCTAGACCTACATCGTTCAGCGGTTTTAATTTTTCTACGATTCTTGGTTTGTCTTTGAAAAAAGAAATACTGTCTTCAATCGTCATGTCCAAAATTTCATTGATGGCTTTATCGTTATAAAGCACTTCTCTTAATTCTTGTTTAAAACGCTTCCCCCCACAAGCTTCACAAGGTAGTCGAATGTCGGCCATAAACTGCATTTCTACGGTGGTTTCCCCTTCGCCTTGACAAGCCTCGCAGCGCCCACCGTCTACGTTGAAAGAAAAGTGACCCGCTTTATATCCCCTCGTTTTAGCTAATGGCTGATCCGCATACAATTCTCTTATTAAATCGTAGGCCTTTACATAAGTGACAGGATTGGACCGAGAAGATTTTCCAATCGGATTCTGATCGATGTATTCTATCTGAGTTACCTTCTGAAAATTGCCGTCTAAGTTGTCGAATTTTCCAGTAAAATCTCCGCCCAATCCTTGCAGTTTCATTAGGGCTGGCACAAGTATTTTTTTGACTAGGGTAGATTTTCCCGAGCCGCTCACGCCTGTTACCACCGTCATTATCCCCAATGGGAATTTGACATCCACATTTTTTAAATTATTTTCCCGTCCGCCTTTTATTTCTACAAAGTCCGACCAACTTCTACGGTGTGTTGGTGTTTCTATCCTATCGATATGATTGAGGTACCGGAAAGTATGCGAGGTAGCGAGCGCCTCGCTTATATCATTTTTGTTTTGTAAACTAATTTCGGAAGCATTCAACTGAAAAATCAGTTCCCCTCCATGACTTCCTGCATTAGGCCCTATGTCTATAATCTGATCGGCCGCGCGCATCACATCTTCTTCATGCTCTACCACTATTACGGTATTGCCCATGTCGCGCAGCAGTAGCAATACCTCTATCAGCTTTTGAGTATCTCTAGGGTGAAGTCCTATACTCGGCTCATCTAAAATATACATAGAACCGACAAGAGCACTTCCCAATGAAGTAGCCAGTTTTATCCGCTGGTATTCTCCTCCCGAAAGGGAAGAAGTAAGTCTGTTTAACGATAAATAACCCAGTCCAACCTTATCCATATAACCTAGGCGGTTGGTGATTTCGGTAAGGATACGTTGCGCTATTTTTTTATCGTATGCATTAAGTTGCATCGTTGAAAAAACCTCAAGAGCATCGCTAATCGGCATTAACACAATATCCGTAATCGAATAACCGTTAATTTTTACATACGAAGCGTCTTTCCTGAGCCTAGAACCACGGCAATCTGGACAAAATGTACGTCCTCTATATCTTGACAAGAGTACTCGGTATTGAATTTTATGTGTTTGCGATTCTAGGAACGTGAAGAAGCTATTAAGTCCTTCAAAATATTTATTCCCAGTCCAAATTAATTTCTGCTCTTCATCGCTCAATTCGTTGAAGGTACGATGAATAGGGAAATCAAATTTAATACCATTTTTAATAAGTGGCTTTTCCCATTCTTGCATTTTCTCGCCTCTCCACGGAGCTATAGCTCCTTCGAAAACAGATATATTTTTATTAGGAATAACTAAGTCTTCGTCTATCCCTAATACAGACCCAAATCCTTCACACCGCTTACACGCCCCATAAGGATTGTTGAAGCTGAAAAAATTTGCCGTAGGTTCTTCAAATAAAATTCCATCCAGTTCGAAACGGTCGGAAAAAGATTTCTTTTCTTTCCCCATTACTTCTACCATACAATCGCCTTCGCCTTCAAAAAAAGCCGTTTGAATAGAATCTGCAATCCTAAACTGTACGTCCTCGTCTTCTTTAGATAAAGCAATCCGATCAATAAGAATAAAGAGCTCTTTTATTTTTTTTATTTCAGCAGATTTTCCAAGAATTTCTTCAATAAATACCGTTTCACTATCGGCCACTATTCTTGTAAATCCTTTTTGTAAAAGCACTTTCAATTCTTCCTCTCTTGACCGTCCCTCTTTTATTTTTAAGGGTGTTGAAAGTATTATTTTGTCGCCTTCCGAAAAACCATAAATATAATTTACGACATCGGTCACCGTATCTTTTTTTACTTCTTTCCCTGAGGAAGGAGAAATAGTATGCCCTATGCGTGCAAATAATAATTTTAAATAATCATAAATCTCCGTAGTGGTGCCCACTGTAGAGCGGGGATTTTTAGAACTTACTTTTTGTTCAATAGCAATGGCAGGAGAAACGCCTTTAATATAGTCCACTTCGGGTTTCTGCATACGGCCCAAAAATTGACGGGCATAAGAACTTAAACTTTCTACATACATCCTTTGCCCTTCGGCGAAAAGTGTATCAAAAGCCAACGACGATTTTCCTGAGCCCGAAAGTCCCGTTACCACTACTAATTTATTTCTTGGAATCGCAACGCTGATGTTTTTCAGGTTATTTACGCGCGCCCCTTTGATGATAATATAATGTTTTGGATCCAGCTCTTCTATCGCCAACTTTTTTTCTGTTTTTTCCTGAATCAAAGACATAATGGTTTCTATTCTAAGCGGTAAATTTACATGAATTTGTCGTGAAATACTACACGTAACAAACCCTATAGTTTCTTCATCAAAAACTGGTACAGCTTCACCATACTGTTTATATCACTTTTATAAACCAATTCGTCAGGACTGTGCACATCTGTTTCGGCAGCGCCTATAAATATCCAGTCGATAGGATAAGGCGACGATTGAATTTCTTTTCCATCGCTTCCTCCCGAACCTTCTACTTCCAACTGGAAAGGCACCTT
>JAYSUZ010000076.1:0-2000 GCA_043718845.1 Cytophagales bacterium | reverse complement strand
GCTTTTTATGTGCTTCATTGAGGTAATGAAACCAAAATTCATATTTTACAAATAGGATTAGTTTAGGATTTGTAATTTCAATAAATTGTTGTGCATTTTTTTTTGTATCTGCCGGAAGGTAAACGATGTCGTCTGCTCCTGTATAATTTTTTCTAATTTCGTAACCAGAAGGGGAGAAGAAGGTAAGTAGAATTCTGTACGATGGATAGCGTGTTCGGAAGGATTCGATAACAGGTCTTGCTTGCTCAAATTCACCTAGTGAAGCCGCATGAAACCATACTACGGGTTTTGTATTGTTGTGGAAACGCTCTTTTAGTGTACTAAAACTATTTTTTCTTCCACTTATCCATAACGCTGCCTTTTTGTTAAACGGCGCTACCAGTCGGATAATGAATACATATAAGGCTATTGATAAATTGTATATTCCTATCATTTCACACTTTGTATGATGCTTTTTATTTGTGCAGCCGTTTTTTCCCAGCTCAACTCTTTACAATCTACAAGTTGCTCTTCGGCAATCATTTTACGAAGCGACTCGCTTTCTAACAGTGAAATTATGGCTAATGCAAACCCTTCAATATCATCGAAATTAGTTTTTAAGGCACTACGCAGTATTTCTGAAATTCCAGCTTGTTTTGAAAGTACGCATGGAATACCAACTGCTGCGGCTTCTAAGGCCGATAATCCAAAAGGTTCAGATTCCGAAGGAAGACAAAATATGTCGGTAATAGCGAGTAGTTTGTTCTTATCCTCCGTGTTTAGGTAGCCTAATAAATGGATTTGATCTACCGCTTCGGAGTTTTCTATACGGGTATTTATTGTTGAATATAATTCGCCTTCACCAGCTATTATAAATTGCACTGTAGGAAACTTCTTGTGTACAATTTCTGCAATACTTATGAAAGCGTCTATTCCTTTTTGGCGCGTAAGGCGACCCATGAAAAGAACATTCAACGCACGATTTGTTGTCGCTTCTTTTTGTTTTTTATCTTCTACGTTGGCTGTGGCATTATATACTACATGGATTTTGCCTGGGTAGATTTCATAATTTTTGCAGATGAGTTTTTTTGTATAATTACTTACTGTAATTACAGCATCGGCATAGTCCATAGCTTTGCGTTCCAGATAATAAATGATATTATTTTTATTATCTGGGTTTCGATCTGTTTCGAGCGAATGGATGTGTAAGACTAATTTTTTACCTGTTCGAAGTTTTAAGCTAATGCCTGCTTGAAATGTAGTCCAATCGTGACAGTAGAGGACATCAAAAGGAAGCGTTTCGGCAAGTGTTACAACTTTCTGATTGTAAAACGCTACTTCTTCTAAATAAGACGTAGTAGCAGGTTCGCTAGTTTCTATTATCGAATCTGTTGTATTTGTGCTATGAGTGATTTTAGTAGCGTTCTCGGTTCGGTAGGGTGATATTAGGAAATCGTAATTAGCGATTTCTGTTGTTTCTGATTTAAAAATAGAAGGAGTACTGATTTTATTAACAGGAGACGAACGGTTAATTGTATGTGTATTTTTGATAGTGGGAAAAACGTCCGTACCGGATTGGATGAGTTGAATAGGTGTAATTGCTGAAAGATTTAAAGCAATTTCAGTGGTGGCAATTCCCATGCCACCACTGATTTGTCCTGACAGATTTCCTGTAAGTACTATTATTTTAGGGTCTAACATCTTTTTTATTAAAAAATAATTGTAGTTTTTGTTTAGTTGTTAAAAAAATTCCCTCATTTTTTCAAAGAAACTTTTATCTTGTTTTCCTGGATTTGGTTTGAAACTTTCCGAACCGTTAAATTTCTGAAGCAACTCTTTTTCTTCTTTGTTCAGTTGCTGTGGTGTCCAAACATTAATATGAATAAGTTGATCTCCTTTTTCGTAACCATTAATATCTTGAATTCCTTTTGCTTTCAAGCGTAATATTTTACCACTTTGAGTGCCGGGGTCTATTTTTATTTTTACTTTGCCATCTATCGTTGGCACTTCTATTGAGTTGC
>JAYSUZ010000075.1:0-4365 GCA_043718845.1 Cytophagales bacterium | reverse complement strand
AAAAATCCATTAGTACATATACTCCTTTAAATCGTCTAAAGGGGCATCAAAATCTGGTGCCATTTTAAAACGCCCTTTTGCACACCCAAATACCGGTTTCTTTGGTTTAACTTCAGCTTTTTGCTTTGTAAAAAGAAAATCAACAAAGTCGTAGACTTCTGATTTCAAAGAAGGCTTAAGTGCACTTAACTTTGCATATAATTGAATGTCATTCATTGGTTTTGCTACTATTTCTATACTCAATTATACCCAAATTCTTTCATATATCCAAATTATCCAAAGGTCTTTTAATACTTTCCATCGCCTTGGAAGTGATGTGCGTATAAATTTCTGTCGTCTTACTGCTTTCGTGCCCTAGCAATACTTGAATGTACCGCAAATCGGTACCATTTTCCAGCAAATGGGTTGCAAAACTGTGTCGTAAAGTGTGCACCGTAGCGCTTTTTAATATTTTAGCTTTTCTACAGGCGTTCTGGAAAAATTCCTGCAAACTACGAGAAGCATAAACCCCGCCCGCCTGCCCTTCAAAAAGATATTCTTTCGGTTTGTATTCCTTAAAATATACTCTCAGCTGTATCAAATGCGTTATATATTCCTTTATTTCGCCTTCGGTAATTTCGTTTAACGTTTTTCCCTCATAAAAATTTATAAAATCTACAAAACAAGCTTTATAGCCCTTGCTGGCGTCTCGCCAGCAAGCAATGCTATACTGAAATTGATATAATTCGTCTACATGAAACAATAACTTGCTGGCGAGACGCCAGCAAGAGTAAAAAAATCAGTTTTTCGTCGTACTCTTTCGTGCATCAGGTACTTTTTTTATTTTCTCCATTAGGAGTTTATCTTTAGGAAAATAGACGGCAATGCGTTTTTCCTTTTTGTATAAAAATCTTTTTACGGTAATCATTTTTTGAAAAGTTTATTAAAAAATTTACTATTAAAATTGGGTTACTATTACTTTAGGGCTAAGGATTACCCACCCTGAGGGCTACAAAATAATAGGCACAAGTTTGAAAACTTGTGCCAGCATCGTTATAGAAAGCGTCCGACGGTTTAAAACCGTCGGACGCTTTCTATAAATTTAAAACTAATAACGCAACATTCAAAACGCACTAAGCGGACGCTAAATACTCCTTAATCGCATCTCTTAGTGTCGTAAAAATATACTTTAGATTTTCTTCGTTTTCTTCTAGTAGCGTAACACGGAAGCCTTTCAAATCGGAGCAGAACGAAGAAATAGGCACTACACAAATTCCTTTTGCGCCAAGCAAATAATAGACAAAACGTTTGTCCAAATTCATATCTGGAGCAACCCAACTTTCTACGAGTTTGGCTACCTCAGGATTGTCAATTTTTAATTTTTGCTTGTTGTTTAATACGCCTTCTTTGAAAATAATGGTATTGTAAAACGCACCATAGGTTTCGTTGAATTGGAGTTCGGGCACTTGTCCAAGCATTTCGGCAATGTATTTACTTCTCTTCCCAATTTTCTGATTCAACGCTTCTCTATAAGGCTTAAATCTTGGATCGGACATGATTTTGGGAATAGCCAATTGAGGGAGTGTTGTCGAACATACTTCAATCATTTTAGCATTTTCCATAGCCGCACAAAACTTATTAAAGTATTCGTGTTTCTCACGGTTGTAAAACTCCATCCATCCGCAACGGGAGCCGGGCCAAGGAAGTTCTTTAGAAATTCCTTTCATAGAAAGTCCTGGCACATCGCCTATCACTTCTGAAAGTGGGTGTGCGGTGGCACCGTTGTACGTAATGTTGAGGTAAATCTCATCACTGATCAACATCAGTCCAAATTCTTTTGCGATGGCAACAATTTTTTTCAACGTCTCCAACGGATAGACCATCCCTGTAGGGTTGTCTGGGTTGATGATAAGTATCCCAATGATGTTTGGATTGTATTTTACTTTGTTGTACAAATCGTCTAAGTCGGGATACCAATGGTTGTTGGGGTCTAGTTTGTACGTAATAGGATCACTGTGCGCGTGTGCAGCTTCTGCAGAAGAGTGGGTAGAATAAGCAGGAGACGGCCCGATTACGCGCAAGTTGTTGTTTATAAATTGGTATACTTTTGCAATTGCATCGCCCAATCCGTTGAAGAACAAAATATCTTCTGCGGTAATTTGTGCACCCCCTTTTTGGTTATTTAAATCTGTTAGAAATTGTCTGGTGGTCAATACCCCTTTGGAATGACAATAGCTATAAGACTTTTCATCCATAGTAAGACTGGAAACAATCTCGCGCATCCAAAGCGGCACTTCGTTGTTTTTTTGGATTGGATCGCCAATATTTTCCCAATAAAGCGTCGTACCTAGTTTACGAATTTGGTCGCCTTTTTTTACGATTTCTCTGATTTCGTAGCTAAGTTCTTTAGCTCCTTCGTTCAGTATTTGGTGTCTCATTTTTTCTTATTCTAAATCTAATTTTTATTAAATCGTCATTACGAGACCTATTACGCTTACGCTTGTAGTCTTCGCAATGACGATTCCTTCTTCAACTTACCATCCCATGATGTAAGCGAATATCAAAGGCACCACAATGGTAGCATCCGATTCGACAATATATTTTGGTGTTTCTATTCCTAGTTTTCCCCAAGTTATTTTTTCGTTTGGCACCGCACCCGAATACGAACCGTAAGAAGTAGTAGAATCGGAAACTTGACAGAAGTACGACCAGAACGGAATATTTTCCATTTCCATATCTTGGTAAAGCATCGGTACTACACAGATAGGGAAGTCGCCGGCTATACCGCCGCCTATTTGGAAAAACCCAACACCCTTACCTTCTGAATTTTTCACGTACCAATCTGCCAACCACTGCATATATTCAATACCTGTCTTCATGGTTGTAGCTTTAAACTCACCTTTGATACAATAAGAGGCAAAAATATTTCCCATCGTAGAATCTTCCCAGCCGGGCACTACAATTGGAATATTTTTCTTCGCTGCCGCAAGCATCCAGCTGTCTTTGGGGTCTATTTCATAATATTGTTCTAGTTCTCCAGACAATAAAATTTTGTACATAAATTCGTGTGGAAAATAACGCTCGCCTTTGTCGTGCGCGTCCTTCCAGATGCTGTAAATATGTTTTTGCAATCTTCGGAAGGCTTCTTCTTCAGGAATACACGTATCGGTGACACGGTTGTAATGATTTTCCAACAAATCCCATTCGTCTTGAGGACTTAAATCACGGTAGTTGGGCACTCTTTTGTAGGATTTATGCGCTACCAAATTCATGATATCTTCTTCCAAATTGGCACCAGTACAAGAGATAATGGCTATTTTATCTTGACGAATCATTTCCGCCAACGATTTACCCAATTCGGCGGTACTCATGGCACCCGCAATGGTTACCATCATTTTGCCTCCTGCGTTCAAATGTGTTTCGTAGCCTTTTGCAGCGTCTACAAGTGCGGCAGCATTGAAGTGTAGATAATGATGCTCAATAAAGTTTGAAATTGGACCTTTCATGTTCGTATGTATGTTAATATTCGATTTTTTTCTGGTGCAAAAATAGAAAATTATTGTATCTACTCGTTGATAACTTCATTAATTTTTAATAAACTGTGTATAAATCAGCCTTCCTTAGGTTGTTCTTAAAGGGATAAGTCGTAATTTTGAGTCATCAAATGGTAGTAAAATATGGATTCTGAACTAGAAGTAGGCTATTTAACACGGTTATTTACAGAGCCGGTGTACCTAATGGGGTATGAAACCACCCAACGTACTACTTCTATGCCTACAAATTCTATTGCTACAAAAAATCAGCCCGATCCTGTTGCATTATCTATTGCACCAACGAGTGTACTAAAAGAGGAGGTTAAAAAAATACCTTCTACGCCTGTTTTGCAAACGTTGGCTACAGAGAAAATTCTGAAAAAATGTATCTTACTTTTTTTATCAGAAGCCGATGAATTAAAGGCAAACGAATTGGAATTTCTTTCCAAAATAATGAAGGCCTGTGGTGTACTTCCCAACGAATATGAATGTGTAAATTTTAGAGGAATTACGATAAACGATTTATCGTCCCGCTATAGTTACACTAAATTAGTTTTGTTTGGCGTTAAAATTCCGGGTTTGGTAATTAACCAATATAAGTGCACACAAGTGCGGTCCACCCAATTAATTTCCGCCGATGATGTGTGGATGGTTGAAAGTAATGTTAGTCTAAAAAAACAGTTATGGGAACAGCTTCAAGCAATGTTTGGTTTGGTAAAATAATAACTATTTTTTTTATAGCACTTCTTCAGGCTATAACGTTGGTTTCCTGCAACAACAAAAATGTTAGCACTAAACCGCTGGAGAACACCACAACCAGTGGCACCTTAAAAGTAGTGGTAGACGAGTCTTT
>JAYSUZ010000074.1:0-2008 GCA_043718845.1 Cytophagales bacterium | reverse complement strand
GCACTATTACTGGGCAGTTCAACCAAAAAGTAATTACGCCCAATGCCTCTGCGGAAAATACATCGCCCTTTTGTGCACAGTATGTTCGAAATGCTTCCGAACAATACGATATACTCGTTATCGAAAATCCTGCCATTGGCGATGCCGATTTAATAAAGAACAATACAAACCGTTTACTATTCGATGTCTATTCAGATGCTGCGGGAAGGGTTATTACGTTATCGTTGGAAGACAATGCGCTCTCTGGGGGAACTTATCCTGCTGGTAGACACAGTAGGTACACGGCCACTACTACAAAAATAAACCAATGGGAAACCTTAACATTCAAATTATTGGACATTCCATCGGCGTCTGTAATTGGAACAAATGTAAACAGATTAGTATTTCTATTTAGTTCAAATACGAAGACTAACCCTACCTTTTATATTGATAATTTAATATTTGATACATCTCCTGCTACCGCTGCAATAACTGGAATCGCAGCGGTCGTAAATAACCAGTCAAATGTACTATATAGTGTTACGAATACAGCAGGGTATACCTACAATTGGACGGTACCATCAGATGCCATTATCAATTCTGGACAGGGTACAAATAGTATTAATGTAACCTTTGGTACACTTGGTGGCGCTATCGCTGTAGCCTCTGTAAGAGCTGGCTGTACAGGTGCGGTAGCCTCCAAAACAATAACCAATAGTAATCCTACTTCTACTACAGATGTTACAAGTACCTCGTACTTGTCAATAGCACCTAATCCAGTGGGAGAAAATATGATTTTAAAACTCAACAGTGCCTTTCAAGAAGGTGCTGTTGAAATTCAGCTTATGGAAAGTAATGGCAAAATAATCTCCGAATCTACTTATAACAATATAGATGGCAATGAACTTTCAATTCCAGTAGTCGATCTCAATCCTGGCTACTATTTGATTAGGATAACAAAAGGTGATTATAGTGTGGTAAAAGGGATGTTTAAAAATTAATACAATTATAAAAGCCGTCCTTACATTGTTGAACTGTTCGAGCAATTCAACAATGTAAGGACGGCTTTCTTTTTTGAGTATAGAGAAGATGGCTAAAAAACTAACGTATAACCAACGGTACATGTATACTCCGTAAATTTTTGAACCGACACTCCATTTGCCTCTCTATTTATTATTACCGCATTGAGCATAAAGGAATGCTTTTTCAATAACACATAACTGTTATTAAATGAAATATTTAAAACGCGTGAAGTATTTTTTCCATTATTAAACACATTGCTGTAGGAACTGCTAATAGTGGAGCGTAATGTCTTTTTAAACATCGATTTATTTATTGAAGCCGTTGGACCAACAGAAAATGTATTTACAGTAGAAAGTTCACTCTGATTTCCATTTACACCAATACTCAATCCTATATTTTTAGGTGTGCGTGTATATTTGTACGATAAGTTTCCATTATAAAATTTACTGTCGTTATTTTGAGAAGCCGCGCTCTGTGTATTTTTTGCAACTTGGTACGCAACATTCAACAATATGCCCTTCTTCCTTTCTTTCGAACCAAAATTATACCCTGCTCCGCCATTAGCACTTTGACTTACTTGATAAAAACGCAACGAATCGGCATTCTGAAATTGTTGTATTCTTTGTGAAATTGCAGTACTCGTTTGAAAATTTGAATACGTAGCGTTGAAATTCCATTTCTGATTTGGAGTATAGGTTAAGTTTAAAGAACCAATAATTCGCTTAACGGTATTGATCTCCATTTTTTGTAAATTATTTCGTTGTGTTCCAATATTAAAACCTGCATTAATTTTATCTTTCAAAAATCTTCCTGTTGCATTAAACGTAACGTTTACCATATCGTTGTTGAAAAAATACGCCCCCATTGTCCTATAGCCCGGCTGAATCCTTTCATAGTTTGCTCCTATTGAATACTTCAAAAAAGTATACGTTCCTCCAATTTTATAAGCGCTATAGTTTGAGGTAGAAGTACGGTAGTTAAATAAATTTCCAAGATTAGCATAGAG
>JAYSUZ010000073.1:0-10126 GCA_043718845.1 Cytophagales bacterium | reverse complement strand
TTGTAGTGCGGTAGCGTTAGAAAAAATAGAGAAAGAACTAAAGAAACAAACGATTAATGCTTCCTAAATTTATACGCTAAAACTAAACCTTTTCTATTTTCAGAAAAAACGAGGATACATTTGTAACTTCAATCGTTACATTCATACCGATTTCATACAGTTCATAATTTTTTAGCCCCACCTCAATCCTTTCCTCGCCCAGGTAGACTACATAATGATTAATAGAAGATGTTTCTCTATCCATTCTTCTTATCCACTCCGTTTCAATATCCTTATTGGTAATCGTTGCATTGAAAAAAACCAGTTTACGATTGTCTTCAAGTATCGGATTTATTTTCTGACTAATGCGGTATTTAGCAACTAGAAAAATGCCCACAGCTACGACAGCACCTTCCAGCACCGCCAACCATGATCGATCAAACATGAAATAGACAACGATACAACCCATAAAGGCAAATCCTGCTATAAGACAATAGGCTGCCCATAATTGTTTTCGGATAAGCGCAACATCTTCTACACTCAAGGATTCTATTCGTTTTACCATAATTGAAATTAGTAGTACTTAGCTAATAGTTACTTGAAACAACCTGTTTAAAATTGTACCATTTCAAGCCTTTAGGCGAGGCCTCGAAAACCTAGCCTAAAGTCTATTTGTTGAGCCTATTAATACTGCTCTAATCCAGAAAAGAAGAAATTTCCTTCTATTGCTGCATTTTCATCCGAATCCGACCCGTGAACGGCATTTGATTCTAATGATCTTGCAAATAATTTACGGATTGTACCCGCATCTGCTTGCTCAGGATTTGTAGCGCCAATCAATTTTCTAAAGTCAGCAACGGCATTTTCTTTTTCAAGAATCATCGCTACAATATGGCTTGACGACATTCCTTTTTTAAGGTCTCCATAAAAAGGTCTTTCTTTGTGTACTTCGTAAAACTGACCCGCGCGCTCAGGAGTCAAATGCGTCATTTTCATAGCTACGATTCTAAAACCAGCCGCTTCTATCATTTTTGTAATTGCTCCCGTGTGTCCATCTGTCACAGCATCGGGTTTTACCATCGTAAACGTTCTATTTGTTGCCATCTCTTTGTGTATTGTATAAGTCTTAATAAGAAGCAAAAATACGAGTATTATTCAAAATAAGCGTATTTTTTAAAATAATCCCTTCTTTTTGCTTTTCAGTCAATTATTCTACAATTTTGCACCCTGTTTAGGCTATTTTATTTATAGAATGCAAAGTTTACAAGGGTTGAAAGAACTGTTAAGTTCTCCGAGGAAAATTATTATCACTACACACACCAAACCCGATGCAGATGCGCTGGGCTCCTCGTTGGCACTAAGAGGATACCTACTAAAACTAGGTCATGCTGTAACGGTAATAACGCCTACCGATTATCCTGCCTTCTTAAATTGGATGTCGGGCAATGAGGAAGTGCTTATCTACGAAGGAAACGAATCTAAGTGCTTGAAAATAAGCGATGAGGCAGATATTATTTTTTGCCTCGACTTCAATGCGCTTTCACGTATCAATAAATTTGGCACAATTGTAGGCAACTCTAAGGCAATAAAGGTTTTAATTGACCATCATTTAGAACCAGAAGATTTTGCAACGTATACTTTTTCCGATACGCATGCGGCGGCCACTGCCCAACTCATATACGAACTCATAACAGATTTGGGCGACAATGCACTCATCGATGTACACATGGGTGAATGTATCTATGCAGGAATCATGACCGATACCGGCTCCTTTAGACATCCTAGTACCAATAAACAAGTGCACCTCATAGCCGCAGCGCTGATTGACAAAGGAGTGAATACCTCCAAAATACACCAGTTGATCTACGACAACAATGCTGAAATACGCCTTCGTTTTCTAGGGTATGTTTTGGCTGAAAAGCTCATCGTTTTGAAAGATTTCCATACGGCCTACCTGCTTCTAACTGAAAATGAACTTGCCCGCTTTAATTCCAAAACAGGAGATACCGAAGGACTTGTCAACTATGCCCTATCTGTAATCGGAATTACGATGGCTGTAGTAATCATAGAAAGACCTGATGGCATAAAAATGTCCTTCCGCTCCAACGGCGAATTTTCGGTGAATAAATTTGCCCGTACCTATTTCGAAGGTGGAGGCCATAAAAATGCGGCAGGTGGAAAATCATCCCTTTCGCTAAAAGAAACGGAAAAGAAATTTCTTTCCATACTCCCTCTATACAAAGAAGAATTATCTAAAAATCAGTAAAAATAAATTTAAACAACGCACTAATGAACTTTAAAAATCCAATTATTTTTGCAGCAGTTGCTGCTACACTAGCCTTGTCTTCATGCAAAGAATACAAATCGGACGATGGCATTCAATATAAAATAATCGTAGACTCTGCTGGCCCTGTGCTTGAGCTAGGTGGTGTAGCATACATCAACATGACCTACTACAACGAAAAAGATACGTTCGATTCTAAGAAAGTAAACAATGGCCTACCTTTTCCTATAAGAATCCCAGATTCAATTACAGATAAATCAAGTTTAGAAAAAGGACTTAGATACCTTTCTAAAGGAGATAGCGCATCGTTTATAATCAGTACAGACTCTCTTTATAAAAATGTACCGAAAGACCAAATGCCAAAAGAAATAAAAGCAGGTAGCATGACCACTTTTTTCATTCGTGTAGTAAATGTACTTACGAAAGACTCGGTAATGAAACTGGAAAATAAAATGAAAAACGACAGACTTGCTGCTGATATGCAACGACAAGTACAAGTACAAATGGACACTGTTGCCATATTGGACTACTGCAAAATAAATAAACTAAAACCAAGACGTACTGCTGATGGCGTATATTATGTGATCAAAAAAGCCGTAAGCGGAGGTATTACGATACAACCTGGCGACACGGTTAACGCTATGTATACAGGAAAATTATTGAACGGCACTACCTTCGATTCTAATGCTGGAAAAGCACCATTTACACTTGTAGTAGGTATGGGACAAGTAATTCGTGGATGGGATTCTGGCTTAATGGCACTTAAAAAAGGAGAAAAAGCAACCTTGCTTATCCCTTCTATACTTGGCTATGGCGAGCGTGGCGCAGGAGGTTCTATCCCTCCAAACGCAATCCTTCTTTTTGATATTGAAGTATTGAAATAATTCAACCCTATACGGATAATTAATTTTTGGCGAGCTTTTTGCAAACTGAACGTTAATTATCCATAATTTAACTAAAAACGCATGAACCTAATGAGAACACTTGCCTTATTTATATTCCTACTTACGCTAGGATATACCGTGTCTGCACAACCCAAAGGCTTCAAAAAAACGCCTACAGGGTTACAATACAAGTTCCATCTGGACAAAGAAGGGAAAAATGCTAAGGTGGGAGATTTTCTTAAGATTCATTTCGCCTTAAAAACAGAAAAAGACTCGTTACTAAGAAGTACCTTTTCCGATCCTGCACCTGCGGAAATGCCCTTACAAAACGGCACATTCAAAGGCTCTTTGGAAGAAGGACTAGCCATGATGTCTGCCGGAGACAGTGCAAGTTTCTTGATCAACGCAGACTCGTTGTTTGCAAAAATGTTTAACGCTCCTCTTCCTACTTTCATACGAAAAGGCAGTTACGTTACCTTCGTAATCAAAATGGTAAGTGCTATCAGCATGGAAGAAAAAAAACTGGCAGATGCTAAAATAGCCGCTGAAAGTATTGGGAAAGAAGACAAACTGATTCAAGAATACATTATAAAAAACAACCTAAAAGCTACTAAAACAGCTTCTGGACTAAACTATGTACAAACAAAAGCAGGTACTGGAACAAGAGCTGAAAAAGGCAAAACCGTCTCTGTACACTATACGGGAATGCTGTTGGACGGAACTAAATTTGACAGTTCCGTAGACCGCGGACAGCCGTTCGAATTTGGTTTAGGAGCTGGACAAGTTATTGCCGGTTGGGACGAAGGCATTGCATTGATGAGCGTTGGCGAAAAAGGCTCGCTATTGATTCCATCGGCTTTAGGCTACGGACCAAGAGGTGCTGGAGGTTCTATCCCTCCAAATGCTACACTTATATTTGAAGTAGAATTACTCGAAGTAAAATAAATTAGGCAACCTAAGGAACCCCATAAGCGTTTGAAACACTTATGGGGTTCCTTATTTTACAACGCTCCAAAAACAACTATGCATCACTACCTACTCGCCGCCTTCCTATTTATATCCACCGCCGCTTTCGCACAGCAAGACACCAGTTACAGCGAAACAGGATTAAAATATGTAAGACTCAAAAGCGGCGATGGCATTCATCCTACAAAAGGGCAAGAAGTAAAAGTGCGTTATGTAGGAAAACTCCTCAACGGGGAAATCTTTGACGGCTTTGAAAACGGCTCTGTATTCCTATTCCGAATAGGCGATCCAGGAATAATAGAAGGCTGGCACGAAGGATTTCAATTGATGAGTAAAGGTGAAAAAGGCATTTTTATCCTCCCTCCTTTCCTTGCTTATGGCAGCAAAGGGGTAAAAGACCCTGAAGGGGAAAAAGAATATTTGATTCCACCCAACGCTACACTCGTTTTTGAAGTAGAGCTTATCTCCATAAAAAAATAATGTCTGCCGCTGCACTTTTCAAACACTGTACCCGAAAATTAGAAGGAACTTATGGAACCCAAGAAGCACAAGCGCTCGTCTTCTTACTTTTAGAAAACCTATTTTCGCTTTCCCGTATCGAAATTCTTGCCGATAAAAAAATAGCAGCGCCAGCACCTACTTCACCCCTCGACAGCTTTATCGAACGACTACAAAAAAAAGAACCTATCCAATATATACTTGGCCGTACCGAATTTTATGGAAACCCCTTTGTAGTAAACCCATCGGTGCTTATTCCTCGGCCTGAGACGGAAGAATTGGTGCACTTAATACACGCTGAAAATAAAGACAACAATCCGCTTTCAATTCTTGATATTGGAACAGGAAGCGGCTGTATTGCTGTTTCCCTAAAAAAACTATTTCCCCAAGCTACTGTTTATGCGCTTGACATAAGCGCTGAAGCATTGATTACAGCAAAGAATAATACGGCATTAAATAATGTATCCGTTATATTCCTAGAAGAAAATATACTTTCGTCAGAAACTGTTATTCCTCAAACGAATATCGTTGTAAGCAATCCCCCTTATGTGCTGCACTCCGAAAAAAAGCTAATGCAGACCAATGTGCTTGACCATGAACCGCATCTGGCCTTGTTTGCAGAAGACGAAAACCCTCTTATCTTTTATAAGGCCATAACCGAACAGGCAAAAAAACGCCTCCTCCCAAACGGAAAACTCTATTTCGAAATCAACGAACAATTTGGATTAGAAACGGCCGAACTACTCCGTGAGGCAGGCTTTACAGCCATTCAAGTGCTCAAAGACTTGAATGGAAAAGATAGAATTGTAAGGGGTGAACGAAACGGAGGCCGCTAGTCTTTTTTTGCAGAAGACGTCAGTTCTTTTTTGCCTATAACAAAAAAACTAATCGCCGCACAAACCCCTCCTACTACAAGTGTTAAAACAAGTTGCGAGCTGTGCAATACAAATGCATACGCTACGCCATCGTCTTGACTTAACCCATAAAACAACGTCAACCCTAGTGCTACAAAGAAGTGAAACGACCCCGCACCACCAGACGCTGGCACAGACATACCTATAGCACCCGCTATCAATATCACAAGGCCCGCCATCAACCCTAGATTGGACGTAAACGGCAACGAGAAGAAGACAAGATAAGTCATAAAATAATACGCTACCCAAATGAATACAGAATGAAATACAAATTCTTTTTTCTTCTCTAATTTTATAAAACTAAGATAGGCCTCTTTAAAGAGTTGGAAAATAAAATTCTTAACCTTTACCAATAACGTATGGTTTCTGAAAACATAGAGTAGAATAGTAAAAATTATTCCAGCCGCTATAAACCAAGGATAATAAAGCGCAATAAGGCCAGGTTTGTTTTCTTTACCTTTCAGTCCATCTTGAATTAAGAACAGAAATTTATCGTATTCTAGAAAAAGAGAAAAAATGATCAACAACCCTAAACACAACAAGTCAATGACCCGCTCCGCTACCACTGTGGCTAAAGAGGAAGCCATAGGTACTTTATCTGCTCTATTTAATACCACACAGCGCATTACTTCTCCTCCTCTTGGAATAAATATATTTCCAAAATAACCCGTCATTACTGCTAAAAAGGTATTTTTAACACTCGGTTTGTAGCCCAATGGTTCTAACAACAGATTCCAACGCCGCGCTCTACTGAGATGCGACAGCAAAGAGATCCCCATCGCCAAGAGTATCCAAAAAGGATCGGCATTTTTTATTTTATCCCAAATTTCTTTTGGGTCTACAAAAATAAAAATAGCCGCTACCAACAACACAGCAATGACTAATGAAATAAGTATCTGATAGGATTTTTTCACAGGGAAAGTTTAAACTTGTTTATTTTTATCGTTCACAAATACTCTTGTGGGCGTCCAATTTGCAGCAATTTCAGAAGTAGTAGAAGCAAAACTCATAATAATTAATTCGTCTCCAACTTGCACTTTGCGTGCTGCTGCACCATTCATACAAATAACACCACTGCCTTTATCGCCTTTTATAACATACGTCTCCAACCGCTCCCCATTGTTATTATTTACAATCAACACTTTTTCCCACTCCAGAATTTTTGAAGCCAGCATAAGATCTTCATCGATGGTAACACTGCCTTCGTAATTTAACTCTGCTTGAGTAACGCGAGCTTTGTGGATTTTTGATTTTAAAACTTGAATATTCATATTGGTACCTAATAATTGTGGCAACAAAGCTAGTATTAATATTTTAAAATTATAACGTGCTTTATTTTAATTTATTCCATCACCACGTTATCAATCAATCGTACTCCATCCAAATATACGGCTATACACAACGCTACCCTCTTGTGCGAAGCTATATCTGCCACTGACGCCAAGGAAACACCGTCCGCAATCTCAAAATACTCAAGTGTAAACGCACTGTTCTGTCCAATAAAAGAGGCCACCATTTGTTTTGTTTTTTCAACACCCTCTTTAGGCGCCATTTCTTTAGCCCTAAGCAGCGCCTGATAGAGCTGAGCAGCCACAGGACGATTTTGTGGACTAAGGCGCACATTCCTAGACGACATCGCTAAGCCGTCCGATTCTCTTATAATTGGGCAGGCATGAACACGGATAGGAAAAGAAAGGTCTTTTACCATCTGTTGAATAACAAGAAACTGCTGTAAATCCTTCTGCCCAAAATAGGCATGGTTGGGTTTTATGATGTTAAATAGTTTCGCTACCACAACACCTACTCCGGAGAAATGACCTGGCCGAAAAGCGCCCTCCATTACCTTCTCAAGGTTTCCGAAATCCATTTTGATAGAAGGCGGAGAAGCATACATCTCTTGCTCGTCTGGCGCAAAAAGAGCATCGCAACCACTCTTTTCGAGTAGTAGTAGGTCGTTTTCCAACGTGCGAGGGTACTTTTCCAAATCCGAAGCATTATTAAACTGTATCGGATTTACGAAGATAGTCGCTAGTGTTACCTCATTTTCACCCTTTGATGCACGCACCAACGACAAATGACCCTCGTGCAATGCCCCCATAGTAGGCACTAATCCAATAGATAACCCTTCTTTTTGCTTAGAGAAGCAATATTCTGCTACTTCAGCACGTGTTTTAAATACAATCATTCTTTCTTATTCGTAATTTCAAAATCGGTAAAATACGAGTTATAATTTAAAAACCTTGAATTTTACAAAAAAAAATTGTACTTTTGTGCTCCCAATAGAGGAAATCTAAAATTAACCCTTGCAAATATGAGCAAACTTAAGATTTTGTATGTTGCCTCTGAAATGAATCCCTTCCTTCAACAAACACAAGTAGCCGATTTCGTAAGAAAACTTCCTCAAGCAATGCAGGAAAAAGGCATGGAAATAAGGATTCTAGTTCCAAGATTCGGTATTATCAATGAGCGAAGAAATAGATTACACGAAGTAGTGCGTCTTTCTGGTATAAATATTTCCGTAGGAGAAGAAGAGAAGCCATTGATTATCAAAGTAGCATCCGTTCCGAATGCTAAACTTCAAGTATATTTTATTGACAACGAAGACTATTTTCAACGAAAATTCGTTTTTGAAGACGTAGATAATAAATTTTATGCCGACAACGATGAAAGAGCAATTTTCTTCTGTAAAGGCGTAATGGAAACAGTAAAGAAACTAGGATGGGCACCCGATATCGTTCATTGCAACGATTGGATGACGAGTCTTATTCCTTTATACATGAAGACGCGGTACAAAAACGACCCTATCTTTAAAAATGCAAAATCAGTACTTTCTATTTATAACACACCATTTAGTTATAAATTTGAAGCCGATATGTTGTCAAAGGTTAAAATGCTTGACATTGACGACAATATGTTATCAATGCTTAAAACATGTGACTATGAAGGATTTGTAAGAACAGGTATTGAATACGCTGACGCTGTAATCAAAGCAGACGACGAATATTGTACAGCCCTTACCAAGCTTTTTGAATCTATGAAAAAAAGCAAAAAAATAAACAGTTTTGAAGAAGAGGATTATAAAGAAAACTACTTTAATTTTTACAATGAACTTGTTGACTAATAATATTATTTTCCTAAAAACAGGATTGCTCTTAGGAGTGATCCTGTTTTTTTTGGGTTGCAAAAAAGAACAAAATAAAATTGGCATTGACGACCCCAATAAACTTGCTACCAATACCTACTTTATAGATACCCTTACGGTTAAGACAGAAGTAATATTGGTAAACGATTCTATAAACACAACCAATGCGTCTACCGACGACTTGAATTCAATCTTAATGGCTGGCGCTTATTCCGACCCTATTTTGGGGCCTATAGCGATGGAATCCTTCACACGTTTGAGCCTAGCGACAGAAAATATAGAACTGCCCGCAGCTACTGCTACTACAGCACATTTGTCTTTAAATTATTCTTACTACTACGGCGATACATTACAGAGCCAAACAATTAATGCCTACAAACTGATTGACTTTGTAGGCGCTACTACAACTTACTCAAGCACCTCCCCTGCTTTAAATTACAATCCTACTCCCATTGGAAGCATCACGTTCAACGCTGCATCAGGATCTTCAAAAGTTATTACGATAGAAATAACCGATATCGCCTATCTTCAATCCATCCTAGATGCTTCAAAAAACAAAACTAGTTTTGAGACAGAAATACCAGGCATAGCATTGATTCCTGCCAATAATACAAGTGGTTCGATTATTAAAATAGACGGTTCATCAAGTATATTAAGAGTCTTTTACAACCAATATACCACCACTAATAATACCTATGATTTAACCTTAGGAAAATCATCACGTAAATTTTACCGTGTAGTGGCAGATCGGTCGGCATCGTCTTTATCCTCTCTTAATAATAATTACGATTCCATAAGTACAAGCTTAACCAATAACCAAGCTTATATTCAAGCATGCACAGGAATTCGTACAAGGGTCAGCTTTCCTTATCTTCAGAAACTAAGAGATCAGTTTCCAAACATGGCAATTATTAGCGGTCAGCTTGTTATTTCAGGCGCCATTGGGAGTTCTTTTGAAAAATACACTCCAAATAGCGGATTGTTTTTATTCAGAACCGAATTTGACAATATCAACACCTACAAAATTAAAAAAGATTCTAAAGGAGCCTACTTCCATGTACAGCTAGACGACAAAAGTCAAATAGTCAATACAGAGGTACCGGTAATCCCACTTGTGAGTCCCAATACATATACCTTCTACATTAGGTCCTACCTCCAAGCAATTTGGCTTGATCAGATTAAAAACGAACCGCTCATTATTTCTCCCCGTTATTTATTCACGGATGCAAATAGATTGGTATTTAACGATTTTAAGAACTCAAGTAATCCCATCAAACTAAATCTTTACTTTACATCAATAAAATAAACAAGGTTACAATCCTTGCCAAAAAAGTATATAATATATAATTTTTCAATTATTTATGTGTGGAATAGTAGCGTATATTGGACATAGAGAAGCGTGTCCCATTATTATTAAAGGTTTAAAAAGATTAGAGTACCGCGGTTACGACAGTGCTGG
>JAYSUZ010000072.1:0-2019 GCA_043718845.1 Cytophagales bacterium | reverse complement strand
ATAAGCAATTTTGATATGAGTACTGGATCTAATGCCGCAGACTTGATTAATATTTTGCCTGACAAGGTGAATTATGATGTGCAAGTAATCACAAACCCAGCGGGCAATACAGGTGCTTATAGCGACTTCGCCTATAACAATGGAGTGTTGAATGCGTTCCTAGATATTGAAATGCCTCTGTCTTTAATTGCTTCTCAATTGGTGCTGAGCGATACCGTAGCGTTTAATATGGCAAAATTGAAAACTAAAAATGTAAACAGTGGAACTTTTAGCGTAAACGTAAAAAATGGATTTCCTTTAAATGCAGCTATGAAAATGTACTTTCTAAACTCAAGTGGCACTATCATTGACTCTCTGAAATCATCGTCAGGAGCTATACTTCCAGCGCCTGTTGACGCGGCAAATGTTGCTATTGGCAAACAGTCTTCTATATTGTCCTTTTATGTAGACGAGCAGCAGATGGACAATTTTTACAATTCAACAAACATTATTTTTAAAATCGAATTTACCACTGTGCCCAATAATGCTTATCTGAAAATTTATAGCACTTATGCTATCGATTTTACAATGATTGGCGCTATGGACTATTCTATTCATAAAAAACAATAATAATGAAGTGTAAAATTATAATATCCATGCTGTTGTTTTCAAGCTATAGTGTAAACGCACAAATGGAAATTAGCAAAATGGAAAAAATACTTCTAGATAAAAAAGACAGTATTGGAACGCCTGATTTCAAAGCGCTCGTAAACATCTCTGGAGATTATTACACAAATTCTAATTCGGTTACAAATAGTTTTGTGCGAAAACTAGTGTACCAAGGCCAGTTTATAGACGATGCCGATAAAGATAGAGAGTCGAATAGACTGAAGAAATACAATCGATTCGGATTAGATGAGCAAGCGAGTGTAAACGGTATTTATAATGCAAAGAAGGTGACGTATGTTTTTGGGCTAACCCAAAGAGCGTTTCTTGGCGCTCATTTTTCTTCTGATCTTTTCGAACTCGTTTTTCGTGGCAATGCAAGTTTTGCGGGCAAAGAAGCTAATTTAAAAAAGACGAGTATACAAGCATTCGATTATCAGAGTTTGTATATAGGTGTTCAAAAGCAATTTAAAGAAGGGCGGTATTTGCTAGGGGCTTCCGCTTCGTTTATTAGAGGAGGACAATATGTTGGCCTAAAGGCGAAAAATACTTCCCTTTATACAGAGCCTACGGGCGAATATGTACTTCTTGAAGGTGATATAAATTTTTCGAGGGTGTCTTCGGAAGCAAACACTTCTGCCTTGAAGAGTCATGGAAAGGGAGCGGGGTTGAATCTTCTATTTGCCATGAAACACAAAAAAAATCTCTTGAGTGTAGAGCTGCGCGACCTAGGATTTATTACGTGGAAGGGCTTGAAGACTTACTACGGGGATTCAACGTTTCAATATAATGGAATTCTTTTGAACGACGTTCTTTCTCCTGGAGCCTCTATCGTTCCTGATATTACACTAGATAGTATTGCTGCCCTTATTGGGTTGAATACCGCCGTTAAAAATAAGACGATGCTGTTGCCGACAATCTTGAATGTTAGTTATGTAATTTCCCCCAATAAAAAATTTAGTCGCACTATTGGACTGCGTTATATGTTTACGGCTGGGTACATTCCTCGAGTTTATATAAGGGAGGCAGACTTTATTGGTAAAGGCTTTACGTTGGTCAACACTTTTTCCTACGGCGGTTTCGGCAGGTTGGATTATGAACTTGGAATGCTAAAGAAATTCAAAAATAGTGTTATCGTATCTGTAAATCTATTTGCGTTCGAATACTTGGTGCTACCAGGGAAATCTTCTGGACATGGTTTGAATATTGGACTTACAAAATTGTTTTAATGAACAAAAATGTCCTAGACGGATTAAATTTTATTTCCAAAGCTACTCCGCGACGTATTTTAAATGCGCTCAAAATTATAGCCAGCTATTACTATTCGCGTGCTACAGGAAAAGTGGTCATGAAAGGGTTGCCTATCAGCATATC
>JAYSUZ010000071.1:0-10181 GCA_043718845.1 Cytophagales bacterium | reverse complement strand
CCGTAACAGCTGTTCTTTATATTGATGTTGGTCCAATTTACAGCCTTGCATCCGTTGACATCTTTTACCAAAACACTGTAATACCCTTTAGAGAGCGTATTGATAGCGCTACTTGTAGCACCGGTGTTCCATAAATAGGTGTATGGAGCTATGCCGCCAGTCACATTTATAGAAGCGGTGCCACTTATATTATCACAGTCTGTTTCGGTAGAAGTCATCAGTGTAGCTACTGGTGATAAATCGTCTATAAATACAACGAGATTAAATACACAACTATTTTGATCAGATATCTTCACATTCTGAAATCCATAACCAAGATCCGTTCTTGATAGCGCAGAAGAACCATCAGGCCATAAGACGGTATAAGGAGGGATACCTCCGGTTATCGTTAGCATCGCAGTTCCTTCTAGTTTCGAACATTTATCATTTGTTTTAGTAGCACTCACGTTTAGTGCACCAGGATTTAGATTTACATAAATGTTGAAAATTTGTTTACATCCATCGGCATCGGTCACTGTTGCTGAATAATAGCCATTAGAGAGGTTCGAAATTATAGGCGTAGTTTTGACAGGAGTAGTATTCCAATAGAAGGTATAAGGAGGAGTTCCTCCTGCAGCATTCAGCGTAACGGTTCCATTGTTGAGCGGACATTCTTCGGGCGTAGTAGTATAGTTTGAGGTAATGGTAGAAGTAGCGCCCACTGTAACGGAAAAAATAGTGGCGTATACCGCAGGAGATTCATTGTAATCGACAGAATAAGCATTGCAGCCGTTAGCGTCTTTTATCTCTACTTGAAGTACTGTACCTCCAGCAAGGTTCGTTACAATATTAGACGTAGCTCCATTAGACCATTCATAAGAATAGGGAGCGGCGCCACCTGTAACATAAGCCTGCACCGATCCATTGGAGAGGGGGCATACCGCATGTGATAGCGTGTAAACATATGCATTAAGTTCGCTCCCAATCGAAGTAGAGTCAACCAGCGATTCATTATTGGAGTCGAATACGGTTACAAAATAAGTACCCTTTGATAAGTTTGAAAGTGCAGTGCTACTGCTAAATACAACATTGTTAGTCCCTGCTATTCTCCATTCGTAAGTATAAGGAGCTAAGCCACCGGATGCATTTATAGATATAGCCCCATCTTCATTGTTACAAGTAGATGGGGTGACGGTCTTCGAAATGATTAATTGAGCGTTAATCGTATAGATATTAAAGATCAATAAGAGGAGGAGTACTATTGTTTTTCTGGGGTGCATAAAAGTAGTAGTTAGCATAGTTTAGTTTGTTTATACTTCCAAGACAGAAGATTTTCTAAAAGCGTTGCCTGAGATTGAAATTTATTTCAAAATATAGCAAATAAAGTGAAATTAATATTTATTCTGCTTATTTTCAATGTATTATTTTTTATTCGATAAGGTTTCATTTTAGAGAAATCTGTACTGACGGAGCGTACTTAAACTAATTTTACTGAATCTAAATTAGTGGAACGTATCGATTTAAATAGTATCTTGCTGATAGTGCGCAAAAGCCATAGAGAGATGCGTACCATTAAAATAAAAATAGTACAGTGTATGATAAAAATAGATAATCTCAGCTATTCCTATCGAAATAAAAAGGTTTTTGAGGCGTTAAGTATCCATTTTGAAGCAGGAAATATTTACGGGCTTTTAGGAAAAAATGGTACAGGTAAAAGTACCTTATTTAGACTTATTTGTGGTTTACTGAAGCCGAAGAAAGGGGCAATTACCAATTTTGGCCATTCTTCCCTGACTCGCACACCTAGCATGTTGAGTAAAATATTTCTCTTGCCAGAAGAGTTTTTTGTCCCTTCTGTTTATGTAAAAGATTTTGTAAAAACACTCGCTCCTTTTTATCCCAAATTCAGCCAGCAAGAATTTAACAACTACATTGCCGACTTCGACATCCCGCTCGACAATAAACTCGATCAGATGAGTATGGGACAAAAAAAGAAAACACTTATAGCCTTCAGCCTCGCTACAAATACAGAATTACTGCTCATGGACGAACCAACCAATGGCTTGGATATAGTAAGCAAAACACAATTCAAGAACGTAATGGCTAGTATCGCAAATGAGCAGAAATGCATTATTATAAGTACGCATCAAGTGAAAGACATAGAACATTTGATAGACAGAATTAGTGTGATTGATAACGGTACAATTCTTTTTAATGAATCGATTTCAACCATAGGCAAACAACTTTCATTTGTAATAAGTGCTGTACGTTCTGAGGCTACCAAAACTATATATTCAGAAGGAAATACAACTGGTTTTTCAGAGGTTATACTCAATGAATCGGGCAAAGAAGTTGCGGTAGATTTGGAAATGTTATACAAAGCCGTAATGCTGAAACCACAAGAAATAAATAAACGATTCAAGTTATGAACGACACACTGAGTATTCCACGATTAGCTTTACTTGTTAAAAACCATCTTGTGGAAAATAAACAACGTTATACTTTGTATGCATTAGGGATACTTGCAATAGCATTTATTGTGTACGTTTTAATTTTTAGTGTCAATTCATTTCATGCAAATTATTATACCATTATTGAAGGCAAAGTCACAAATCCTGACGATACTACCGAATGGGAGACAATTCAGTTTATCGTATACTTTGCTGGACTTTGTTGCTTTGGAGGTATTTTCGCATGTGTAAGTTTTGTTGATTTTTCGAATAGCGCAGAAGCTATTTTCTACTTAAATAAACCTGCTTCGTATTTAGAGAAATGGCTGACAGAGGTTATTGTCAGAATAGGCTTTTTGTTTTTAGTGTATACAATTATATTTTATGTGATTGATATTCCTGCTACTTTTTTGGTTAGAGGAATAGAATATACGAGTAGTATGGATAAATCTACCATAAAGGAAGTAGGAGTGACCAAGATATTTCATGCTTCCGATCTTTTCTTTTTCTATATGCCGAATCTTAATGAAGGGTTAGTATATATTTTGTTGGCGAGTCTCTATACTTCAATTGTAGGGTTTTTTATGTATGGAGCTGTTTTATTCAATAAGTACTCTTTTTTTAAAACATTATTTCTCGCTTTTTTTGTGGGAATGATTTACTTTTTCTACGGATTTTTTATAGTAGAAAGTAATTTTCTAATGCCAGGGGATTGGAATTATAGTTTTCCTATTAAAGCCAATCTGGACAATGTATCTAGCCTGCTTACAACAAATATTTACGATCCAAACGGAGGTTATAGAACCTCCTTGGATGCTTCGGTTTTGTCGTTAGTTTCGTTGTTTTTATTGATAGTTGTTCCGCTTATAATAGTTGCTTGTTCTTATTTTAAACTAAAAGAAAAAGAAGTCTAATCTGGTATGAAAAAATCTACATTGTTATTTATAGGTGGGAATTTATTGGTACTGCTAATACCGATACTATTCATGTTAGGACTCCGTTTTAAGATTAATCAAGGAGATGTTGTAGATAGTAAAGCAGAGCGGGATGCCCAAACCAAGAAATTTACACTCCCTCTAATCGAAAATGTTGTCTTAAAAAGTGCGTATAAAATAATTTCCTTAGAAATTCGGTTGGATACAATTAATCAGCTACGTATTGATACTGGTGATTATAAATTTGTAACGCATAAACTGAAGGATAAAACGCTCTTTATTGATTATGATTATGTAAAAGATAGTATAAATAGAAAAGTAGGAGCGATAGAAGATCGAACGTTTCGAAAAGTATACCTACACTTAAATAAAGGATTTAAAACAATTAAACTAGATCAAGGTCAGGCTTCCGTATACCTTTCCAAAGCCACGACACTCGAAAATGATATTGAGGTCGTAGCTAAAAATAGTGATTTTAGTATTCATACAGCCTCCCAAGCAGATGATTTTTACGATTCATCTGGTAATCCAACAAGATGGGACTCTATTCCATTTAAAATAAAAGCAACACTCTTAAATTCTGAATTCGAAGCAGAACTTCGCTATGTTAAAAAACTTGAAATCAAGGCGGAAAATTCTATTATAAAAACCTATGAAATTGATTTTTATAAATATGATTTGACAATTGATAAATACTCTACTACTAATATAGAAATTTCAAAATTAAGAAAAATGAGAATTAACTATCTCCCTTAGGATATTTTCAATTGTTTCTATTTACCCAAAACAGCTCTTATTGCCGCAGTTTTTACTTCACATTCTTCATATTCTTTCTCTGCATCGGCATAATACGTTATTGCACTTCCCGCTTGAAAAGACAAGTAACGTGTTGTGGCATTGTATAAAATACTTCGGATTACAACGTTAAAATCAAAGTCCAATTCGGGTGAAAAATACCCCACCGATCCTGAAAATAATCCACGAGAAGATTCTTCGTACGTTTCAATTAGTTGCATAGCTTTTACCTTAGGCGCTCCCGTCATACTGCCCATTGGGAAGGCTCTTTTTATAGCTTCTACAGGATGAATCGTAGCGTCTAATTCGGCAGTAATAGTAGAAATCATCTGGTGTACTTTGGGGAAACTGTAAATACCGCATAGCTCTTCCACCTTTACACTTCCTGCCACTGCAGAGCGGGACAGGTCGTTGCGAACTAAATCTACAATCATTATATTTTCCGCACGTTCTTTCTGATTATTTTCTAAAATAGTGCGGAAGTAGGAATCTTCGATTGGGTTTATAGAGCGCTTAGCGGTTCCTTTTATAGGTTGTGAAATTATTTTTTGTTTTTCTTTTTTTACAAATCGCTCTGGAGATGCGCAGATTAAATGATGTTCGGCTATTTTTAAATAGCAAGAGAAAGGCATCGGGGATATTTTAGTTAAATTCCAATAGGTAGCCAAAGTGTCTAATACTACGTTTTCTGAAAAATATTCTTGACAAAAATTCAATTCATATAATTCTCCTTTTGAAATTCGTTCCTGAAGTTCCTTTATTTTAGAAAGGTATGTTTCTTTAGTTATTTTTTGATTAATAATAAGGTTACGAGGAGGGGAGTTCACCTGCTCAAGTCGCTCATTTTGTATCTGCTGAAATAATGCTTCAGGATTTTCAACAGAACTTATTTCGATATTTTTTTCATTGAAAAAAATAAGGTGTTTGGGTATGAAAAAATTGAGAAGTGGAAAATTCAGCTCATCATTATGTGTACTATTTAGGTGTTCAAGCTCATTTTTTAAATTATACGAGAGGTAGCCAAATGCCCAGTCTTTATTGGTATCTATAAAATGTTGTAGTGCGTCAAAATTATTATTTTTCAAACCCTTTAATTCATTTAGTACGCCGAAGGCTATCACATGTTTGAATGCCCCGTAAGGATAACTGTATGAATTTGGATTAAGATAAATAACATGACTACTTCTATTCGCAAACTTAAGTGCTTTGTGAATAAAGTCATTGTCTTCTACAAACGAGTAAGTCTTTCTCACGTTATTTTTCTAGTTCGTTTAGTGCAGCCTTAGCTTTATTGTCAATACTGTTTTTGTACTCGTGATTTTTATAACTCAGTGCAAGTTGGAAATTCAATTTTGCTAATTCATTCTCAGTTCTACTTTGGTAAATATACCCTAGTTGAAGCGCAGAATTAGGAGCGAAATAATAGGTTTCTTCCTTAGACAGCTCTATCGTCTTAATGTAATAATCAATGGCATCATTTACTTGCCCTGCTTTATGATAAAGACGAGCAGATCGATAGAGGTATTCGAGTTTGTCTCGTTTGAAAAAAAAATGCCCTAATGAAAGTGTTCTCATTAATTCAAACGCTTTACTGTAATAGCCTCCGTCAGTGTATAGTCGAATTTTTGTAAGAACTTTACTGGGAATCTCCCTGTTTTTTGCAATACGTTGCGCTTGTTTATCAGAATCGTAAAGAGCTCTTCCATTGGTTAGTATTTTATCGAGATAGGGCATGGCTAAGTCATCTTCATTATTCAGCCAATACGTTAGAAAAATTTTAAAATAAGTATCTTTTATTGAATTTTTTCCTTTGAAATGGGAAAGAAAATTCGTGTAGTAAAGCCTAGAGGTGTGGTATGCTCCTTGGTATAAATTTAACTCTCCTAGAAGTAAATCTACCGGTGGAAAATAAGTTAGGTCATTGCTTGCCGGTCTACCATTAATAACTGGCATAGCCTCCATACCTTTTCCATTTTTAGTAAGAATGGCAGCATATAGGTAGCATATCAAAAGATTACCTCTATTTTCTGTGTATAATTTAGTCGCATTTTCTAGATTTCCTTTGTTAGCATGCACAATATAGTTTTCTACCAAAATACTAATAATAGAGGCTTCGATTCGAAAAGGATTAGCACTAGCACTTACTTCATGGAGCTGTTTTACCCCTTTATTAATATCACCTTCCATACCTACGAAAGCTAAAATCCAGTTGTAGTTTGAAGGAATTGAGCCTATAATAACATTTAAAAGTCCCATTGATTTTTTATTAGGTATAAAATTGGGGTAGCGTTTCCTATTTTCTTCGAGTAGTTTATAGGCGCTTCTGATGCCTATTGCAGCATTCATTTCATCTCCCATTTTAAGTTTCACAAATGCCCATTGAAGTTTGATTTCGGCTTGAGTAAAAAGGTAATAAGGTGATTTTTTATCTAAGGTTTGTAATTTATTTATTCGGATAGCCTCATTTTTAGAGAGGAGCTTATATAATTTAGGGTCTTCAGAAAGGAAAATTCTTATAACATCTCCATAATTAGATAAATAAATACTTACGCCATTTTTAGAGTCCTCCTTTAACGCTTGGTTTATTAAGTACTGTCCCTTATTTAGTCGTAAGTTTATAAATTCCTGATAAGCAGCCTCATTCTTTTGGGTAAAGGAAAAGCTTGCAGTTGCGGTCAATCCAGAAAAAAATAATAGTATAAAAAAAGGGTGGAAAATGAATGCCACCCTTTTTGAAATTGTTGTAAAAACGATTATTAAAATCAAATTACTTTTTTATTAATTCAGATACATTCATTTCTACATGAGAAAATATCCTACCACAGTGCTCACACACTATAAGTTTCTTGCGCTCACGGATATCAACTTGTCTTTGTGGAGGCACAGTATTGAAACAACCGCCACAAGCATCTCTTTTTACAGGCACTACAGCCAATCCATTAATTGCATTTCCTCTTATTTTAGTGTAAGAAATTAAAAGTCTTTCTTCAATAAGTACGGACTGTTTTTCGCGCTCTTTTATAAGTTTCGTTTCTTCTTCTTTGCTTTCATCCGTTATAACTTCTAATTCTTCTTTCTTAGTTTTAAGGTCTTTTTTTCTTTCAGCAAGAATTTTTTTGGTAGAAGCTATTTCGTCGTTTTTACTATCTATTCTGAACGCGAATTCTTTTGTTTTCTTTTGGCAAACCAAAATTTCTAACTCTTGAAGTTCGGCTTCTTTACTGATAGCCTCATATTCCCGGTTGTTTCGAACATTTTTTTGTTGCTCAGCATATTTCTTGATTAATTTTTCAGCATCCTTAGCCGTTTGTTTGAAGAGATTTATATCTTCATCAAGTTTTGTAATCTCTGATTCAAATCGCTTAACTCTAGCCTCATATCCAGCCAATTCGTCTTCTAAATCTCTTACTTCTTCAGGTAGATCACCTCTTACTTGAATGATTTCGTCTAGTTTTGAATCTATAGACTGCAGTTTTGCGAGTGCCTCGAGTTTTTGTGCTACTGTATTTTCCATTAAATAGTTATAGGTAACTTATTGGGTTTGTATCAATTTTCGATAAACGGATTGCAATATTACTAAATTTTTCAATTAAAAAATCATAAATTAAATCTTTTGTGAAAACTTCACTTTCATAGTGGCTTATATCGGCGATAACAATCTTATTTTCAGTATCAAAAAAATCATGGTATTTGAAATCTGCTGATATATAGACGTCTGCACCAGCACTGACCGCATTTTTAAGTAAAAAACTGCCAGAACCACCACATAAGGCTACTTTTTTAATATCCGTCCCTCTAAATGCGGTATGGCGAATTATAGATAAGTTCATTTTAGATTTTAAATAAACAAGAAAGTCGTGCTCATTCATCGCCATAGGCATATTTCCAATTACACCCGACCCTATTTCATTGTTTTCATTTTCTAATATAAGCACCTCGTAGGCAGGTTCTTCGTAGGGGTGATTGTTATATAATGCTGCAAGTATGGCCGATTCAAGATGAAAAGGAAAAATCATATCAATTCTGGTTTCTGCTACGGTTTCTTTTTTATGTTTACTTCCTATAAATGCGTTAGCGTCTTCATTTGGTATAAAAGTTCCTACCCCGTCGCATTGAAAACTACATTCAGAATAATTGCCAATCTTCCCCGCACCAGTATTATAGAGCGCATTTAATAACTTTTCTTTTTCAGCAGTAGGGACAAACGTAACCAGTTTGCGTAATGAATTTTTCTTTGGAACTAAAATCTTGATATTATCGAGACCTATTTTTTCTGCAATCTTATAATTTACGCCACCTTTTACATTGTCTAAATTGGTATGAAGGGCGTATATTGCAATATCATTCTTAATAGCTTTAATGATAGTTCGTTCAATATAATTTTTGCCAGTTAAAGTCTTCAATCCTTTGAAAATAATAGGGTGATGGACTATTATTAAATTGCAATGATTTTCAATAGCTTCGTCTACAATTGATTCTATACAATCAAGAGCAATTACTATCCCTTTAACCTCTAGTTGATTAGTACCTGTTATAAGCCCACTATTATCATAGTCTTCCTGATATGCCCTAGGGGCAAGGGTTTCTAAATAGGTTGTAATTTCGTTTACGTACATTATTGTAGCTGTTTATAATGAGGTTCTGTAATATAATTCAAATATAGTATTCTTATTTTTAGTATGTAAATTTTAAAAAAAGAAGCATTAATCTAGTGGCGCTTAAATATCTAATCTTAAAAATTAACTTCCAAGAACTAACGGCTATATTTGCAGGTAGACAACATCAATTATGATAAAATTAGTACTCTATCCCTTTGCAATTTTATATAACCTAATTACAGGTATTCGGAATTACTTGTATCATATAGGTATTCTTCAGTCTTTTAATTTCAATGTTAATGTAATCGCTATAGGGAACCTTACGGTTGGAGGTACAGGGAAAACGCCTCATGTAGAATATTTAATTAGGCTGTTGAAAGAATACTATAAATTAGCAACACTTAATAGAGGGTACGGGAGAAAAACAAAAGGATTTATAATTGCTAATGAAACAAGCTCCGCACATACACTTGGTGATGAACCCTTTCAATATTATACAAAATTCGGTAATGAAATAACAGTTTCGGTTGGAGAAGATAGAGTTATGGCGATCAACACTCTATTATATATCAAGCAAGACCTCTCTGTTATTCTTTTGGACGATGCCTATCAACATCGATCCGTTCGGCCTTTATTATCTATATTACTTTCAGATTTCAATAGGCCTTTTTATAATGATATACTTTTACCCGCGGGTCGTTTGAGAGAAGCTAGAAAAGGAGCGGAGCGTGCAGATGTCATTGTCGTATCCAAATGCCCCTTAAATTTATCCCTTACAGATCAGTTATCCATTGAAAAAGAAGTGATTAAATATAGTAATCCAGGTACTCCTATTTTCTTTTCAGGGATAAAGTACGGCAGACCGATTCTTTTTTCTGGTACAGAAATGGATATGAAAGAATTCAAAATACTATTAGTTACAGGATTAGCTAATCCAAAGCCGTTGGAAGAATATTGCAACGAACATTATATAGTATCAAAACACCTAGAGTATCCCGATCATTATAATTATACGAATTCAGATGTTGTAACTATAATAGCCGAATTAGGTAAATTAAATAAGGAAGGCAAACATATAATAGTTACGACCGAAAAGGATAAAGTTAAATTAAATAATCTTATTTTTAGGGAGTTACTTATTAATATTCTTATCGTTTACATTCCCATCGAAATATACTTCCTGAAAGACGAGATTAAATTCAATGAATTAGTAGTTCAAAAGGGTATTAAATAGACGGGATTTACCGTATCTTAAAATACCAATAGCTTGCTTTTTATAATAATTAGAGGCTTTTATTGGGTTTTTAGTTGATTGCTAAAATAGTTTACAATCTATCTCTTTGGAGGTCAACGTATGTTACTAAATCTTTATATTTTCTTTTCAAATTTTCTTGCGGATTAGAAGAATTTAGTTACCTTTGCAC
>JAYSUZ010000008.1:0-4831 GCA_043718845.1 Cytophagales bacterium | reverse complement strand
TTGGGCGATAGCTATTACAATTACTTGGTAAACTTAAAGGACTTGGTCATTATAATGGACGAATCGCATCGTTATAGAGGAGAGCGCGGTATGGAAACGCTGAACGAATTGAATCCAATATTGGGCATAGAACTTACGGCTACGCCTATAGATGCCAGTACAAACCAACGATTCAAAAATGTGGTGTTTGAGTATGGGCTTGCGGATGCAATGCGGGAGAAAAAATACATTAAAACCCCTGCTATAGTTACTCGTTTGGATACAGATTTCAAAGTAATTAGTAAAGATGAAATTGAAAAAATGAAATTGCAAGATTCAATTCAAATACATAGAGACACAAAAATCGCTATCCAAAACTATGCCGCAGATAATAATAAAAAACCTATAAAACCAATAATTTTGGTTTCTTGTGAGAACACTACACATTCCCAAGATGTATACGAATATATAAATTCAGTAGCGTTTTATAATGGTGATTTTATAGGGAAGGCTCTTCAAATTAATTCAAACTCAAAGAACGAGGAACAAATACAACAGTTACTTAGTGTTGAGAAAGTTGAAAATAATTTTGAAATCATATTACATGTTGATATGCTTAAAGAAGGATGGGATGTCTCAAATCTATATACGATAGTGCCCTTACGTGCATCAAATGCAAAAGTGTTAATTGAACAAACAATTGGCAGAGGTTTGCGTTTACCGTACGATGGCAAACCAACTGGAGTAGAAAAAGTAGATATGCTTTCTATAGTTGAACATGAACGATTTCAAGAAGTACTTAATCTTGCTAAAGATAAGAACTACAATTTTGGGCAACGTATTTTAAGTCAATATGACCTTTCCTCAAAAAAAGAAACCGTCGAATCCAAAACAAACGACATTGTAGAAATGGAAGAAGAAGCAGTAAAAATAGCACAGATTAAAGACAAGGAGATTCGGGAGGTAGCGGAGCGTAAACACAAAGCTAAGGTTATTGTAGCCCATGAAATCAGAACGCTTATTTCCAAAAAGAGCATCTCTACTCCAAACGAATTAAGCGATTCAACTGTTAAAGAAAAAATTATTTCAGAAATTAAAGAGAAAGTAAAAATCAATTACCCTGATTTATCTAAAAAAGAACAGGTAGCGCTTGTCAATGATGTAGAGTCGTCCTATCAATCGGTGGTTGAGAATATTCAAAAAAACAACATCCTTATTCCCAATATCAAAATCAGTATTTCTGAAAATAAAGGAATAATTAAGGATTTCGAATTGGATACGAGACGATTTTCTGAAAATATTTTACAGCAAGAGTTTGAGTTGATACGAGAAACCATATACGACCACAAGCAAGATAAAATTAAAATACAAGGGTCAACACTTAATTTTCCTGAGTTTAGTTTGCTAGAACTGTTGAAGAAAAAATCAGCCATCGATTACGAAACTAATTCAGAAATCCTATTTAAGCTATGCAGGCAGGCTGTACAAGCGATTAAAGATTCGTTGAAAAAACCTGAAACACTTGGCGATACAATTTCGATGTATAGAGAATTGATTACAAATAAAATATATGAGCAAGTACTTCCTAATATTTCTATTCAGGTAACGGCTTCCTCAAAACCAGAAATGGAGCCTTATGCATTAATTTTACCGTGGAATTATTCAAAGGAACAAAACGATGCAATTTTAAATTACAAAGAAACGGTAAGTCCCAAACTCCTCTCTTCTAAGGTGTTCAACGGATTTTCTAAATCATGCCACGAGCGCTATAAATTTGATTCTATCCCCGAAAAGAAGTTTTCAGAAATTATTGAAAACGCAAAAGAAGTAGAAAAATGGCTTCGTCCGGCATCCAAACAATTCAACATCTGGTACAATAATAATTCGGACAGGTATGTTCCCGACTTTGTAGCCGAAACGGCAGATATGCTCTACTTAATAGAAATAAAAGCAGAAAATGAGCTAGAAGACACACTGGTAAAAATGAAAGAAGATGCCGCTATAAAATATTGCGCTATGGCAAGTGAACTAAACAAAAAACGAAAAGAGAAGCCATGGAAATACGTTTTAATTCCACACACTAAAACAGATGCCAATATGAGCTTTATGAAATTGGTGACGGAGTATGGGAGGTAAACAAGCAACGCCCTACTTACTCAACTCCCTACGCATATCCCTATCCACATCCCGCGATTTTATGTCTTCGCGTTTGTCAAAAAGTTTTTTCCCTTTAGCCAAAGCGATTTCAAGTTTTGCGAATCCACGGTCGTTTACAAATAATTTCGAAACCGTTATGGTCAATCCTTTCTCTTGCGACTTTGCTTGGAGTTTGCGCAACTCTGCTTTTTTAAGCAATAGAAATCGGTCTCGTTTAGACTCGTGGTTGAAATGTGTTCCTTCTTTGTAATGTGAAATATTAATCGCTTTGGCAACTAATTTATCGCCCACAAAAACACAAAAAGCATCTTGCAAATTTACCGTACCTTCGCGGATAGACTTTATTTCTGTACCGTATAAAACAATTCCCGCTACATAAGTATCGATAAAACTATATTCGAACGTGGCACGTTTGTTACTAATACTTATATTCTTAGAAAATCGCTCCTTAGCCATCTATTTTATTTTTTCTATTTTTTTAAATTTAAAATCATCAAATCATCAAATTGCCAAATTATCAAATCATCTTACCCGCAAATTGAAATTCTTTCACGGTATTGATAAAACACTTCACCTTGTCGACCTGAGTATCCGGATACACGCCATGTCCGAGGTTAGCAATGTGCTTTTGTGCCCCAAATTGTTGGAGCATATATTCCGTATGTTTTTTAATTTCTTCGTTAGAAGCATATAAAATACAAGGGTCTAGATTTCCTTGTAATGTTTTGTCGGCCCCTATCAATGCCCTCGATTCGGCTATCCCCATGTTCCAATCCAGTCCTATTGTTCGACAGTTGAGTTGCCCCATTTCTTTTCTTGCAAAGAACGCACCTTTCGCAAACACTGTTACCGGTGCTTCGTTTATAGCATCGCAAATTTGGGTAATGTATTTTAACGAAAATTCTTTATACGTTTGCGGAGTAAGAATTCCTGCCCAAGAGTCGAACAGTTGTACCATATCTGCGCCATTTTTTATCTGCTCTTTCAAATAAAGGATGGTAACGTCGGTGATTTTTTGCAATAAAAGATGCGCCAATACCGGTTCAGAATATAGAAATTTCTTTGCTTTGGCAAATGTTTTGGAGCCGCTTCCCTCTACCATATAGGCAAGGATAGTCCATGGAGCCCCTGCAAATCCTATAAGTGGTACACGGCCGTTGAGTGCCTTTTTGGTGATACGAATAGCTTCGTACACATATTCCAAGTCCTCTACCGCCTCTTTTATTTTTAAGTCTATAATATCTTTTTCAGAAGCGATGACTTTAGGAAATACAGGTCCTTTGGCTTCGTACATTTCATAAATCAGTCCCATTGCTTCGGGTACTACGAGGATATCGGAAAATATAATAGCAGCATCAACTCCTAATAAATCAACAGGCTGAATGGTAACTTCGGCAGCCAAGGCTGGAGTGGTGGCCAATTCTTTAAATCCGCTTAGCTTTTCTCTTATAGCCCTATATTCAGGAAGTATTCTCCCTGCCTGTCTCATAAGCCATACAGGAGTCCGTTCGGTCTCTTCTCCCCTTGCGGCACGAAGAATAAGGTCGTTTTTATAATTCATAGGGCAAAGATACTAAAGATTTCTACAGTTTTTTTAGTTCTCAGGCAACCCTTTGATTGTTATTCTTGTCTACCCAGTAGAAACAAACTAAAACCTACTAAAAAATGAAAAAAACAACTTTATGCATCCTCGGACTAGCCCTTTCTGTATCATTCTTTACAGGATGTGAGAAAGAGAAAAAACAAGATGCCATTACCCCTGTAGTGACAAATACCTCGCTAACCGTAAAAGAGTTCATTGAAAATAACAGTGCTAAAAAACAGCCTTTTACGATTAATGTAACCAATGTAAACGATACGATTGTGGGAAGTTTAGGAACGAAAGTTATTTTTCCATCAAATGCTTTTGTGACCCAAGGAGGGCAAGCCGTAACAGGCGAGATAACGATACAATTGATAGAAATTTTTGATAAAGCAGCAATGTTGCTTAGCGATCGCCCTACTACAAGCGATGGACAATTATTAGTTTCGGGAGGTGAAATTTTTATTGGCGCTACCGCCAATGGACAAGAGCTGAAACTTGTAGGCAATAGAGCCATTCTTGTTGAGTTACAAGCAGTGAATGTAGACAAGGACATGACCTTATTTACGGGTGCACTAAAAGATGATCAGTTTAATTGGACCGCCGTACCCGATGTAGTAGCCAGCCCTAAGCCATTTAGTTTCAACGATTCCACTTGGTACATGCAAGACATCGTTAGACCTACTTTCTACTACAATCCATCTAGCTATATTTTTACATCTACGAAATTGGGATGGTTAAATTGTGATGCCGTTTATTATAGCCCTACGCCTACCACTATCAGCATAGTATGCCGCGGGGTGGTAGACGATAATAACACACGAGCCTATTTGGTATATAAAAATATAAATTCCGTTGCCAATGTTTGGGAGTATGCGGCAGGAACATTCACCAGCGCTCATGTGCCTATTGGTGAGGTGGTCACTGTAATTGTGTTCTCTCTGAAAGACGGAAAACAATACGTGGACGCAAAAGAGGTAACCATCACTAGTAATATGCATATTTCGATGAATCTTGTGGAAGCTTCAGAAAGCGAAATTATTGCGTTAATTAAAGAAAAATGTAACTAAGTAATTAAAAATGAGTAACTTTAGATGTTCCTTTGTATGCTAT
>JAYSUZ010000070.1:0-2031 GCA_043718845.1 Cytophagales bacterium | reverse complement strand
ATATCGACAAAGATAAAAAAGAAACTAAAAAGCCCACGGTAAACAAAGAACTAAAGGGGTTTGACATCACTGTAAATAATTTCGGGGAGATTAATTCTACGTTTGATTTGGATAAACTTAACGCATTTTTAGATAAGAATGTGGAGGATAAAAAATTAAAAAATAGAGATATACTTCCTGAAAAAAAAGGTAAGAAATCATAACAATTGTTGGGTGCTTAAATTAATCAATCAAAATAGAATTTATTTTATATTTTTAGCGCTCTATTTTAGTATTGGAGCCGCCACATTGTTAGTGCTTGAAAAAGGAGAAGTAGAATTATTTATAAATAGACGACACCATGTTGTGCTCGACTATTTCTTTCAGTTTAGCACCTATCTTGGCGATGGTTTTTTTGCGCTTTCCCTGATTCTTCTCCTGTTCTTTTTCAGTAGCATCTTCAGAAGTCTGGTAATGGCAACGGCTGTTATAGCGACTTTTATAGTCATACAAGGTCTTAAAATATACATCTTCCCAAGTATGCCTAGACCTTCTTCGTACTTCCCCGAATCGGCGAATATTTATTATGTAGAAGGGATAGACATACATTCTTTTCATAGTTTTCCTTCAGGCCATTCTGCACAAGCATTTGCTATTTTTCTTATTGTGACATTGTTTAGTAAAAATAAAAATTGGGGCGTGCTCTTTTTCATTCTTGCTTTTTCCACTACTTTGTCAAGAATGTATTTGATGCAACATTTTTTACTAGACACTTATTTTGGAGCACTCATCGCTACTATTATTGCGTTGGCTACTTATTTTTATTTCATGAATCATACAACGCTTTCCGAAAAAGAGCGTTGGCAAAAAGGATTGTTTTCATAAAGATATGCCTATAGCAAATAGTAGTAGAATAAAGATAGGAATAGTACGGGAATCTAAGATACCTGTAGATTGGCGTGTGCCTTTGCGTCCAGACCATTGTATAAAATTAGTAGAGCAGTTTCCACAGGTAGATTTATATATTCAACCAAGCGATACTCGTTGTTTTACGAACAAAGAGTATACCGCATTGGGGATTAAGATGAAAGAAGATCTTAGCGATTGTGCTATACTTCTCGGGATTAAGGAAATTGCTGAACATGTACTCCTTCCCAATAAAAAATATTTATTCTTCTCTCATACCATAAAAAAACAACCGCAAAACAAAAAGCTGCTTCAGGCGATAATAGAGAAACGTATCGAAATGATCGATTACGAATGTATTAAAGAAGCGCAAGGCTTTCGGCTAATTGCATTTGGAAGATTTGCGGGTATTGTTGGAGCCTATAATTCATTACGGTTATATGGAAAAAAGTACAACCACTTTGAGTTGAAGCCTGCCTATAAATGTTACGACTACGAAGAACTGAAAAGGGAGTTGAAAAAAATACAAGTGCCCACCATTAAGATTGTGGTAACAGGTGCAGGAAGAGTAGGCGAAGGAATTTGCGAAATTCTTGATTTCTTATCTATCCCTAAAATAACAAAGGAAGATTTTTTGAGTACAAAATATGTTCATCCAGTATATACACAATTAAATTCAGGCGATTATCATATAAATAAAAATGGGGAGCCGTTCGATAAAAATGAATTTCACGTACACCCCGAAAATTTTTATTCCACGTTCATACCATATACCAAAGCAGCAGATGTTTTGATTGCTGGGGCGTTCTGGCATCCTAATGCGCCAGTACTCTTTACCAGCGAGACTATGCGTGCGGAAGATTTTCGTATTAAATTAATAGGTGATGTCACCTGTGATTTTAATGGGTCTATCCCTTGTACGATTAAACCTTCTACGATATATGATCCAGCCTACGATTACAATCCATTCACAGATGAGATAGAAGCACCCTTCTCGGATGAAAAAAACATTACAGTGATGGCTATTGAAAATCTCCCAGGAGAATTGCCAAGAGATGCTTCCTCTTATTTTGGAGAGATGTTATTAAAAAATGTGCTGCCAGAATTGTTAAGCGGAACCCATTCAGATCTTATAGAACGCGCTAC
>JAYSUZ010000069.1:0-2035 GCA_043718845.1 Cytophagales bacterium | reverse complement strand
GTCAACAGTACCTGGACTTGACAAAGATTCTATCGACGATGTAATTGTAGGCAACGCTACGCCAGAGGCGGAGCAGGGGTTAAATATAGGGCGTATGGTAGCGCTTATGGGCTTAGATACGGTGAAGGTGCCAGGGATGACGGTAAATCGTTATTGCTCTTCTGGGCTTGAAACAATCGCTATTGCAGACGCAAAAATAAGAGCGGGGTATGCAGAATGTATTATTGCAGGTGGTGTGGAAACAATGAGTCCTATTCCTTTTGGTGGCTGGAAAGTAGTGCCTGGACTTGATCTAGTGAAAGCCCATGCCGACTATTATTGGGGTATGGGTCTTACTGCAGAGGCTGTGGCGAATCAGTATAAAATTTCGAGAGAAGACCAAGATATATTCTCATTCGAATCGCATCAGAAAGCCGTTATGGCGATAAAGAATGGATTGTTTAGAGACGATATTGTACCTATAAAGGTGAAAGAAACGTACCTCGATGAAAATGAGAAAAAGAAAACAAAAGAGTATGTCGTTGAAACCGATGAAGGCCCAAGAGCAGACACCTCGGTGGAAGCATTGGCTAAATTGAAACCCGTATTTGCAAATGGAGGAAGTGTAACCGCGGGCAACTCTTCACAGACCTCCGATGGTGCGGCATTTGTACTGTTGATGTCCGAAAAGATGATGAAGGCGTTAAATCTAAAACCGATAGCCCGTCTGGTTTCCTACGCCGTAGCAGGTGTTGAACCTCGTATTATGGGGATAGGGCCTGTGGAAGCGATTCCTAAAGCATTAAAAATGGCAAACTTGAAGAAGGAGGATATTGATTTGATAGAGTTGAACGAAGCATTTGCGGCGCAATCTCTTGCCGTCATTCGGACGCTTGATTTGGATCAAACTAAAATTAATGTGAACGGTGGTGCTATTGCACTCGGACATCCACTAGGCTGTACGGGTGGGAAACTTTCCGTACAAATTTTTAATGAATTAAAAAGAAGAAAGAAAAAGTACGGCATGGTAACAATGTGTGTTGGCTCGGGTCAGGGAGCAGCAGGGATTTTTGAGATGCTTTAAAAGTAAGTTAGAATAAAGCCCCTATAATTAAAAATGCCCACAGAAAATAATTTTCTAGTGGGCATTTTTAATTGGAGTATTTTAAAGTGTAGACTAGTGTATTGAAGGCTTTAATTCAACATTCAACAATTGGTGTACGTGTTTTTTTAGAGAGTAACAGATGTCGTCCAAAGGAATATCGTATCGGTCTAAACCAAAAGGTTCTTCCATTTCTTCCGTCACTAAGAGCGAACCTTCGTAGGCACCATAGATTACCATCATTATAAAAGTCATGATGAAATTGTGTTCATGGATAAAACCGAAAGGTAAACATATAGTGAATAATATAAGGAACATTCTCAAGTGGAAGGTATAGGACGAAGGCGATGGTACTTTTCTGATTCCTTTGCACTGTTCGTCAATTTCTACCAGATCATTCATGTAACGGTTAAGGCTTAAGAAATGATATTGTTCTATTTTGCCAGTCGTACACATTTCGTTAAGTTTGTCGGCAATTAGTGAAACAATATAGTTGGGTTTGTCTTTTGCCAATTTCAACGATTCTTTGAAGCCTGGTTCTACTTCGTATAGTTCTTCCAAATAGTCGGACCGTCTTAAATTTGCTTTCAAACAGTAGGCATGATTCGTTATCATTTTTGCAAAATATTTTCTGCTTACATGGTCGTCTTTATCAAGTACGGAATTGAGTTGCTGAGAGAGGTTTTTACCTCTTGTACCTAGGTAGCTCCAGTATTTACGGCCATCGTACCATCGGTAGTAAGAGGTGCCTATTTTGTAATAAAACAAAGTCACCAAAATATAGCCTAGTAGATAGAAAATATATTGAGGGATATGAAAATTAATATCAATGTAATTGTCTTCTATATACTCAAGCGCAAAAAAGTAGCTGCCCGCTAGTAAAGTTCTGATTGCTGTTTTTCTCAGGGAAGCCAGAGAGAAAACATCAAACACTACCATATACATTAACTTAAG
>JAYSUZ010000068.1:0-2040 GCA_043718845.1 Cytophagales bacterium | reverse complement strand
CAATGCAGGTGCTTATACGCATACTTCGGTGGCTATAGCCGATGCTATTGCGGCTATAAAAACGCCTACCATAGAAGTTCATATTTCAAATGTACATGCGCGCGAGGAATTTAGACATAAAAGTTTTATCAGCAGTGTTTGCAAAGGAGTAGTGTTGGGTTTTGGAATGATGAGTTATGAAATGGCGTTGTTTTATTTTCTTAACCCTTCCTCCAAATGATTTCTTTCTATCCAGGACCTTCTAGATTATATAGTGAAATTCCGATGTTCATGCAGAAAGCTTGTGCTCAAGGGGTACTCAGTATAAACCACCGAAGTCCGGAGTTTGTAGAAATTTCAAAAAAAACAACCGCTCTTTTTAAAGAGAAACTAAACGTTCCAGAAGATTATACCCTATTTTTCACCTCTTCGGCTACAGAATGTTGGGAAATAATCGCACAATCGCTGGTGCAGCACAAGAGCTATCATTTATACAACGGTGCTTTTGGGGAAAAGTGGCTGGAAAATACACGAAAACTAAAACCGAATAGTACTGGAAAACAATTTGAGATAGAAGAGGCGTTACTGGTAGAGCGCTATCCAATCCCAGAAGATGCTGAACTAATAGCAATTACACAAAATGAGACGTCTAATGGAACGGCCATTTCAAATACCTTGATCCAATCGTATCGGTTAAAATACCCTGATAAATTAATAGCCGTAGACGCTACCTCCTCCATGGCAGGTGTTTTGCTAGACTTTTCAAATGCTGATATTTGGTATGCTTCGGTACAAAAATGTTTTGGACTGCCCGCCGGTTTAGCCGTGATGATTTGCGCTCCCAGCGTTATCCACAAGGCTAACGTAATAGGTGCGGATAACCATTATAACAGCCTGATTTCTATGGCAGAAAGAATGCGGGACTACCAAACTACCTATACGCCAAATGTTTTAAATATATTTCTATTAATGAGCGTATTAGAGTCTATCCCTTCAATAAAAGAATTAGATATAGAAACTAGACGAAAGGCTAAAAATTGGTACGATTTTATAGCTACCTCTGGCGCGTATGAGCTATTAATAAAAAATGAAACGGTAAGGTCTGGAACTGTAATTGCTATAACAGGAAAAGCAGAACGTATAGCGAACGTAAAAAAAGAAGCCAAAGCAGTTGGATTATTACTAGGCAATGGGTACGGTAAATGGAAAAGTGACACCTTTAGGATTGCAAATTTCCCTGCTATTGAACCTCAGGAGATTAATAAACTAAAAGATTTCCTTACAACATTCAAGTTAAAATTTTAAATTTGAGGATATTTAACACATGAAAAAGGTTTTCGGAATCATATTTATAGTAGTTTTCTCGTTCATGTCCTTCACGAATAGAGAAACCATAGCACTAGTGCCTATAAGTTATGGACATAAAGAGTCTTTTGACCTTCGCGTTCATTATGGTTTTATTACTGCAGGAGAAGCCAATGTGGTCGTAAGCGATCAACTTTACTATGTAAATAAAAAGTATTGTTTTAAGGCTACGTGCACAGGCCGCTCTTCTGGAAGTTTTGATCTTGTGCTCCGAATTCGAGATACATGGACTACTTATATTGATACGGTGAGCAAAACAGCCCAAAAAAGTACCCGAGATATAGAAGAAGGTAAATATAAACTAAAAGAAGTCGTTCAGTTTAACTACCCAACCCAAAAAGTAATCGTTGACTGGGAAAACCGTCATAAGAAAAAAGGACACGAAGAATTTCCTATTACATCAGATTTACAAGATATTGTAAGTGGTGCCTATTATTTACGAGTGATTGATTACGACAAATTAAAAATAAACGATGTCTTTGAGATAAATTCCTTTCTTGAAGATAAGACCTATTCAATGAAGATAAAATATAAAGGAAAAGAACAAATTAAGACGGATTTTGGGAAAATAAACGCTATTCGACTCGTTCCCATAATGCCCGAGAATGGTCTATTTGAAGGAGAAAATTCAATCCGTTTATGGTTATCAGACGATAAAAATAGGCTTCCCCTAAAAATACAAGCCGATATGTTTGT
>JAYSUZ010000067.1:0-10303 GCA_043718845.1 Cytophagales bacterium | reverse complement strand
CTACGTATGTACGAAATGTTCCTAGGGCCACTAGAGCAATTCAAACCATGGAATACTGCGGGAATTGAAGGCGTATACAAATTTTTACGAAAACTTTGGAAATTGTATTACAACGAACAAGGCGCGTTGCTGGTAACCGATAAAACGCCAACGCCGGAAGAATTGAAAATTTTACACAAAACAATAAAAAAAGTAGAAGAAGATATTGACCGCCATTCGTTCAATACTTCGGTGAGTACGTTTATGGTTTGTGTAAACGAACTTTCTGCGTTGAAATGTTCGAGCAAAGAAGTATTGGAAGAATTATTAGTGGTACTTTCTCCTTATGCACCGCACATCACCGAAGAGTTGTGGGAGAAGTTGGGACACAGTGAAAGCATTACCTTCACTAGCTATCCACAATGGAAACAAGAATACATGACCGAAAGTGAATTTGAATACCCTATTTCTATCAATGGAAAAATGCGTGCTAAAATAAATTTCCCACTGGATATGCCTGCGGCTGATATAGAAAAGCAAGTATTGGCGAATGAAATAGTACAGAAATGGTTGGAAGGAAAAGCACCTAAGAAAATAATAGTAGTACCCAATAGAATCGTAAACGTAGTGCTGTAAATGATGAAAGGGGGGATTATACTGTTTGCATTGTTATTGAGTTTTGTGTTGCCTTCGTTTGCGCAAAATGAAAAACTAATAGCGAAGATTTCGAAAGAGATTTGCAATTGTTTGGAGAAATACGACAACCTACAAACTCAAATTGAAATTGAGGCGGCGATGGAAAATTGTATCATGAAATCTTCTATGAAAAATTTGGAAGCGATCAAAAAAGAGTTGGGCATCGATATGACCGCTGGAGAGTCTGCCGGCAGGCAGTTTGGCGAAGTGGTGGCGTATGAGTTGGTGAAAAAATGTGAAGTGTTTCTGAAATATATTATGATGGTTTCCACAGACGAACCCTCTTCGCAAGATACCACTTCTGGGAGTTACGAAGAATCGTCTTTTTATAACGACGATTTAGTACCGTACGAAAAATTTTCTACCGATACAATGTCCGTGACACCCGCTTCTTGTTTGTCGATTCGGAATGCTAAGTTTACGTACGATACAGACAATCCTGATAAAATTGATTATTTCATATTGAAAGAGAAACTATGCACGGAATACCACGACAATGGAAAGTACATTTCTCATTACCATATCAAATGGGAATCAGACTGTACGTATGAATCTGTTTTTATAGACAGTACGAATCCTGAGATCAATAATTTACTTTCTAAAGGAGATAAAATACACTACCAGATTTTAGGAGTGTATTCAAACAATGTATACATTAACTTAGATTTTAAAGGGTTTTCTAAAACATTTAAAATGGCCATTCAAAAGTAATAATTTAGAACGTTATGAAATTTATATTTGAAGCAATAGAACAAGTAAGAACCAACAGTTGGAAAGCAATTGAAGGCTATAGCGAAGAGCAATTAAATTTGACTCCTGAAGGACATAGCAATAATATCGCTTGGAATTTAGGACACATGGTAGCCTCTCAACAAGGCTTGTGCTATAGACTTAGTGGTGTTCCGTTATTACTTCCCGATTCATTTATTGCGCTTTATAAAAAGGATTCTTCTCCAAAAAACTGGACAAAACCTGCCGATATGAAGGAAATTAGAAATTATTTTGAGCTTACTTCTGCTGCATTTTCGAACGATTATGAAGCTAAAAAATTTACGCATTATACAGAATATAAAACCTCCTTTGGAATCACCTTAAAAACGTTTGAAGAAGCGTTAATCTTTAATTATGGTCACGAAAATTTACATTTTGGTGTACTCCTAAATTTAAGAAAATTGGTAAAATAATTCTATTTAAAAATATAAATAATTTACAGTATGAAATATATAGCGTTCCTCTTATTCTTTTGTCAATTAACGACTGTTTCTTTTTCACAAGAAAAAGAAGGCGATTACAAAGCACGTAAAGCTTCTAAGCCGATCACTATTGATGGCAAGGGTGATGAGAAAGACTGGGGAAAAGCGGAATGGAAAGATGTAAAACATGCTTGGCTAGGTGCTACGCCAGAGGCAAGCGATTTCAAGGGAAAATACAAACTACTTTGGGATAAAAATTATATTTATTACCTAGTAGAAGTGCACGACGATTCGCTTTCCGACCAACATAAAAGTCCTTTCGATCTTTGGTGGGAGGACGATTGTTTGGAATTGTTTATCGACGAAGACAATTCGGATGGGAACCATCAATACAGTCACAATGCATTTGCGTATCATATTACCCTTGAGCTTGATATCGTAGACATGGCACCCGATAAGAATCCTGTATTATTTAACGATCACATGATTGTAAAATGGGTAAAAACGGGCAAAAACGATTATGTTTGGGAAGTAGCCATGCGCGTGTATACCGACCGATACGATCATTCCTCAAAAGAAAATCAAGCTGTAAAATTGACAAAAGGAAAAAAACTAGGTTTCGCCGTTTCCTACAACGACAACGATGGGGATTTCAAAAGAGAAAATTTCATAGGTTCTGTACCTATAGAGGGCGAAGATAAAAACCGTGGTTGGATAGATGCAGGGGTTTTTGGAACGGTGGAGTTGGTGAAGTAAGAGACTACTGATAATAACAAAAAAATAGGATGAAAAAACTTAAATTTTTTCATCCTATTTTTTTGTTATTATTTGGGACAATTAGTAAGCCCGTACTTCTTTTCCTTCCATAAAGAACATAAATGCTTTATTTACCACTCTATTTCCTCCTGGTGTTGGATAATCGCCGGTGAAGTACCAGTCGCCTAGATGCTTGGGGCAAGACTTGTGCAGGTTTTCGATAGTTTGGTAAACGATTTGTATCTCAGCTTTACAATCTTTTGGTGTTACAATTTCAGCTATTTTATTGGAAACTTGTTCGTAAGAGAAAGGGGCATACAATTCTTTCACATGATTTACGGTATTACCACTCAAATCGTTGATAGACGCTTTGCATTTTTCTAAAACAGAATCGAGTAAATTTTCTTGTTTTGTTTCTTTCAATAATGCCAACATTGCCCTGAAAGCCACAAATTCCTTCACTTTTGACATGTCTATACCATAGCAATCAGGATAACGAATCTGAGGGGCAGAAGAAACAATTACGATCTTTTTTGGACCGAGTTTGTCTAGCATTTTTATAATACTTTTTTCTAATGTAGTACCTCTTACAATAGAGTCATCGATGATTACGATGTTGTCTACGCCTTTGTTTATTACTTCGTAGGTGGTATCGTAAAGATTGGCTACAAAACTTTCGCGGTTCGCATCAGAGGTGATAAAAGAGCGCAACTTGGCATCTTTTATTACCATTTTTTCTACTCTTGGTCGGAAGGTGAGTGCTTTGTTGAGGTCCTCGCCTTTAAGTAGTCCATCTGTTACGGCTTTTATGCGGTAGCGAGAAGTGTATTCTTCTATCCCTTCCATCATTCCCAAAAAAGCTGTTTCAGCGGTATTGGGCACATACGAAAATACGGTATTGCCTAAATCGTAGCCTACCGAATCTAATATTTGTGGGTATAAGCAGAAGCCCAATTTTTTTCTTTCGGAATAAATATCCGGATCCGAAGGTCTAGAGAAATAGATACGTTCAAAAGAGCAAGATTTTTTTTCTACTTGTTCAATAAATTGTTTTTGAGAATAGTCGCCGTTTTTTTCAATAATCAATGCATGACCAGGTTCTACTTCTTTTATTTGATTGTAATCAACGTTAAATGCGATTTTGATAGCGGGTTTTTCAGAGGCTACTACTACTACTTCATCGTTGGCGTAGTAATAGGCAGGACGTATACCTGCGGGGTCTCTGGCTACAAAAGAAGCGCCATATCCAGTCATTCCGACCATGGCATAGCCGCCGTCCAAGTCTTTACAAGCACGCATAAGTACACGTTGTAAATCCAATTCGCTTTCTATAATATCAGAAACTTCTCTGTTGGTAAATTTATCTTTGTATTTATCAAAAATATCTTGGTTCTCTTCGTCTAGGAAGTGCCCCATTTTTTCCATTACAGTTACGGTATCGTTTTTTTCTTTTGGATGTTGTCCTATTTCTACCAATTTTAGAAATAACTCATCTACGTTGGTCATGTTGAAATTACCTGCTAGAGCAAGGTTTCGGCTTCTCCAATTATTCTGACGAAGAAAAGGGTGGCAGTTTTCTATTTCATTCTCCCCATGTGTACCATAGCGCAAGTGTCCCATCAACACTTCGCCTGTAAAGGCGACATTGTCTAAAAGCCAGCGCGCATCGGTGGCTTTGTCTTTATTATCTCGAAGTGCTTTGGAAAATTTTTTATTAATCTTTGCGAAAATATCCGTGATGGGTTGGGTATCCACCGAGCGGTAGCGGCTTATATAACGTTTACCTTCCTTTACATCAATTTTTATGGTGGCTACTCCGGCGCCGTCTTGCCCTCTATTGCTTTGTTTTTCCATCATCATATAGAGTTTCTGTACACCATACATGGCGCCATACTTCTCTACGTAGTAGGAATAAGGTTTTCTTAATCTTATTAAAACTATACCACATTCATGTTTTATCGCGTCGCTCATATCCGTATTATAGTTTTATATAGTTTAGTACGTTTAACACCCAGTTAGGATTAAAGAATAATAATAATAAAGGTAACGAAATCAAGGTAATAAAGATGTACACCAATCCCGCTTCTAATGTAAGTATTGTATCGGATTCCTCTTTTTTGAAATAAAGGAAATACGGTATTTTTAAATAATAGAAAAGTGAAATAACCGTATTCAGTAATCCAAAAGAAAGTAAAACGAGAAAAAGTTGATTATTGGAAAGTTGGTATGATTCCCATAACGCAGAAAACACAAAGAATTTTGCGTAAAATCCTGCGGTCGGTGGCAATCCAGTGAGTGAGATCATTGTTATTACAAAGATACCCCCGAGGAACGGCATTTTAAGGCCTAACCCTTTAAAGTTATTAACATCTAAAGAGCCGCCTGCTTTTTTTGCAAATAAGTCTACCAAACAAAAAGCGGTGAAATTCATGAAAAGATAAACGACAAGGTAAAATAGGACAGCGGTAATGGCTAGCTCTTTGACGGCGATTACCGCCATAAGCATAAAGCCTGCATGGCCAATGGATGCATAAGCCAGCATTCTTCGTAGATTTTTTTGTACTAATGCTGCAAAATTTCCTATAGTCATTGTGATCATAGCAATACCAGCGAATAATAATGTAATAATTTCGGATACTTCGCTGTGAATAAGCAACGGTGAAATGATTCTTATCAAGATGGCTAGTGCCGCAGCTTTTGGTGCGATAGAAAAGAACGCTACTGTAGGAGTCGGAGCGCCTTGGTAGATGTCTGGAGTCCAGATATGATAGGGGAAAGCGGATATTTTAAAGAATATTCCCGTAAGGGTAAGAAATAGAGAGAATATAAATAGCACTAAGCTGTCTTTTTCAAAAGGGACGTTGGAAATGAAGGTAGGAAAATCAAAGTTGCCCGTTATTCCATAGAGCAATGAAATGCCGAAAAGCATAATGCCGCTGCATAAAGCACCGAATAAAATGTATTTTATAGAGGATTCGGTGCCTTTTTTATCGAAATTAAATATAGTAAGAATATAAGAGCCAATAGAAACGAGTTCTAAACTAACAACCATCATTAATAAATTATTGGCCATTACCAGTAAGTGTAAGCCAAGTACGACAAATAGCAGGAGGTAATAAAATTCATTTTTACCATCTCTTTTATAATCCGATGAAAAGAGTGTGAAAATTACAGACAGAATTCCTGCAACGCCGCATAGAATTTTGAAATAACAGGCATAATAATCTATTTTTAGAAACGAACTGTATAAAAAAGATGATTGTGTTTCATTTAAAAATAAGGTACTAAAATTGAGCTGGAGGTATACAACAAAAATGCTGGAGATAAGCCCTACGATAGTTCCGATAGGCAATAATAAAGGGTATTTTTTTTGATAAACTAAATCAGCAGAAAGCAGCGCTAAGATAAAAACGAATAAGCAGAGCTCTGGAAATATTCCGTTGAAGTCTGTTGAAATTTTCTGTAAGGAGGAATACAAAATCGGATACAATTAGTAATAGAAGTTGTACAAATTTAATTTAAATTTATTACAACTAAAAGAAGATTCGAGATTCACTACAAGAGATTTAAAATGCGGTATAAATGCCTTATTAATAGGCTTTGTACGATTCCAAATCGCTTGCAGTGTGACTCGAATAAAGCGTCAATACTATAAAGCAGCTAAATACTCAGAAGTACTTTCTACCGTTTCTTTCATTCCTTTTTTGCCTTTGCTCCAGTTGGCAGGACAAACTTCGCCTACTTCTTCGTGGTATTTTACCGCATCAACCATTCTTAACGCGTCTTCGATATTTCTACCAAGTGGAAAGTCGTTGATTACTAAGTGTCTTACGATACCTTGTTTGTCGATCAAGAAAGTGCCTCTGTAAGCAATAGGAGCGCCATTGAAGATCATTTCACCTGTGTCGCTGATGTCGAAATCACCACCTAATACACCGAAATTAGCCGCAATTGTTTTTGCTGTATCGGCTACTAAAGTATACGTTACACCTTCTATTCCACCTTTATTTTTTGGTAAATTTAACCAAGCCAAATGCGAGTTTTCAGTATCGGTAGAGCAACCAACTACTACAGCGTCTCTTAATTCAAACTCTTTCAATAATTCTTGAAAAGCAAATAATTCAGTAGGGCAAACAAATGTAAAGTCTTTTGGGTAAAAGAAGAATACTACGTATTTTTTACCAAGGTATTGGTCCAATGAAAAATCTTCAACAATCTCTTTTCCTTTTAATACTGCGGGTGCTACAAACGACGGAGCTTTTTTTCCAATTAGTGTCATGATTTTAGAATTTAGTTTTTATGTATATTAATTTATTGAAATATTCTCTTTTATATTTAATTTTTCTCCGTTAATCTGAAGTTTGATATCGTTAATTTTGAAGTTTTTTATTTTTTTATTTTTAAAATAATTTTGAATAAGCTTACTAAGTTGATCGTCTTCAAAGTCTATAATTTCTTCGGTATTGGTGCAGTAAAGATGGCTGTGCTGTTCCATAAATCCATCGTATCGAGCGGTGCCGTTTTCGGACATTACTTTAGCGGCCAAGCCAGAAGAGACGAAGGTGTCAAGTGTTTTATAAATGGTAGCAAGCGAAATACTAGGGTTTTTAGCTTTGACAAAATCATAGATGTACTCCGCCTTGGGATGGTTGTGCAGCTGTATGAGTGCATCGTAAATTACTATTCGCTGTTGCGTAGCTTTGAGCTTATAGTTGATTAGCCGCTCTTTTACTTGACTATAGGTAAGTACTTCCGTTTGCAAAATTAATACAATTAATAATTATTATTAATTAGTAATTATTAGTTACAAATATAGATTGTTATTTAATTAAAACAAATCCTTTTTATTGAATTAGTTATAAACAGGCAATTTTGGCATATCATTAGCTAGGTTTTAGAGGATATAAATAGTTATATTTGTAGTATTATTAGTAGAGGTTATGAATAAAATTAGATGTTTTTCATTTTTGTTTTTGTTATTGGTGTCTTTCTTGATAAATGCACAGACGCCAGAAGAAAACCAGAAAAAATATTTATATGGAAGGGACTTAGTAAAAGAAGGGCGGTATGCTGCGGCTAGTCAAGTTTTTTTGCCGCTTACAGCGGAGGCGTCTCATAACGCCTATGCTAAACCTGCTTCTTATTTTTATGCACTTTCATCGTTAAAAAGTGGGGAGTTGGAAAGTGCCAAATCGATGTGCTTACAAGTATTACAGCGCTATCAAAATTGGGAGCAGAAAGATGAAATTTATTATCTTCTTTCATCTGTTTATTTCGAACAAGGTAAATACCGATTGGCGCTTCAGTTTCTGAACAAAATAGAAGGTCTGAAGAAGGATTCGGAGGAGATGGAGGTTTATTATTTAAGTAAAGCCACTTTGCTTGATACGCTCAAAGCAATTCAAAAAGACACTCCCAAGGATCTTATATTGGCAAAAATAGTAGCAGATAAGTTGGTCGGTTCGGTGTTGGACGAACAAGATAAAATGCTCCTTAGCTTTTTGATTCAGGAATATAAAATGGATGTAGCGAAGTTATACAGCAGAAGAGTTTCTTCTATCAAACAACGTTATAACGTAGCCTTATTATTGCCTTTTCAGCTCAATGATATTGATGCTAAATTGGGTAAAAGAGGAAATCAGTACATATTAGATTTCTATGAAGGCGTTCGTATGGCGTTAGATACCCTTATGAAAGAAGGAGTAGAAGTGAATTTGTATTCGTACGATACAGAGAAAGAACTTTCAATTATAAATTCTATTCTTTCGCTTCCTGAGATGAAGTCTATGGATATGATCATAGGGCCTGTATTTCCTTTGCAGATGCCTTCAGTAGCTGATTTTGCTAAGAAAAATGCAATTGTCAACATCAGCCCTTTTTCAGCGAATTCGAAAATTATAGATAAAAATGAATTTGCCTTTCTATTTCAACCTACGTTAGAAGTTCAGGCGGGTAGTGCGGTTCGTTATGCGTCAGAAAATTTTAAACAAGATTCTTTATTTGTTACGAATTATAGTCCTCCCAAAGCCCGGTATAAGAAATCGGAGAGTGCAGCGGTAGAGCGTAAAAATGTGCTTATCTTTTTTGGCAGCGAAATTAAAGATTCTCTTTTAGCTGCTTATTATAGAGATTCTTGTATTGCTCAGAAATTAGTAGTGACCAAATTTGAAAAAATAACAAGGAGTAGGTTGGATTTATTGAGAGTGATTCTCGGAGATAGTATTAAACTATCTAAGTGTAATCATGTATTTGCCTCTATTTCTGATGAAGTGGTAGCGGCCAATATAGTAAGTCTTTTGGAAATAAGTAGGCAGAATACTCCTCTTATAACAAGGTCTGATTGGCTATTTTTTAATCTAATCTCTTTTGAGCAATTTGAAAAACGGAATGTATTTTTTATTCATACCGATTATTATGATTATGGAAATCCGTTGTATAAAAATTTTAAAGCAACGTATTTGGAGCGTACCCAATTGTACCCGAGCTTATATTCTGTTCAAGGTTTTGAATTGACGATGTATTTCACAAGAGCATTAAGTAAGTATGGAACGTATTTCAAATATGGTCTCAACGATGAAGGGTTTTCAAAAGGAATGATTTTTCAAGGATTTGATTTTGCTAATTCATTTACCAATAAATACGTTCCTCTAACAAGGTTTAAGGACAAAAATCTAATAGTAGTAAATCAAAAATAATAGTACTATATAAAATGGAAAGAGTAAAAAGCAATACACTTTTTGAAAAAGCTAAATTATTAATGCCTGGTGGAGTAAATTCGCCTGTAAGGGCTTTTCGAGCAGTGGGAGGGAATCCTATATTTATCAAATCTGCCAAAGGGGGTTATTTGCATGATGAAGATGGCAATTCGTATATCGAGCTTATCAATTCTTGGGGGCCAATGCTTTTTGGTCATGCCAAAGAAGAAATTGAAAAGGCGGTTCGAGATGTGTTGCAAAATTCCTTTTCATTTGGAGCACCGACTGCCCGTGAGGTAGAGATGGCGGAAAAAATAATTTCCATGGTGCCGTCTATTGAAAAAGTGAGAATGGTAAACTCGGGTACCGAAGCTACCATGTCTGCGGTTCGAGTAGCGCGCGGCTATACAGGAAAATCTAAACTAATAAAATTTGAAGGTTGCTATCATGGTCACGGCGACTCTTTCCTTATTGCTGCGGGTAGTGGCGTTATTACAATGGGGTCGCCAGACAGTCTTGGCGTTACACAAGGGGTGGCAAACGATACCTTAACTGCTCCCTACAACGACTTGCCGGCTGTTCAACAATTGGTTGACGCCAACAAAGGAGCGATTGCGGCGATGATTATAGAACCTGTAGTAGGCAATATGGGCTGCGTTCTTCCAGCGCCTGGTTTCTTGGAAGGATTACGAAAAATATGCGATCAAGAAAACATCGTCTTAATTTTTGACGAAGTGATGACGGGTTTCCGGGTCGGGCTCCAGGGAGCGCAGGGGCTTTACCGCATCACTCCCGACCTGACAACACTGGGCAAGGTCATCGGCGGCGGCATGCCGGTAGGCGCGTTTGGCGGACGGCGCGACATCATGCAGTGCATCGCGCCGCTTGGTCCGGTTTACCAGGCCGGAACGCTGTCGGGAAATCCGGTGGCGGTCGCCGCTGGGTTGGCCACGCTCAAGCTTGTGCAGGCACCCGGTTTCTTCG
>JAYSUZ010000066.1:0-10327 GCA_043718845.1 Cytophagales bacterium | reverse complement strand
TTTCAGGCAATTTTTCTCGCTGGTCATATAAATCAAAAGGTAAATTCTGTTCTTTACAAAAACGAACGAGCTTACCAGCAAAACCTCTCGGTAAAATTATTTCTCTATCCGTCTCACTAAAAATTTTAAATGAAGCTTCAGTATTGAATGTGCTTTTCTTGAATTTTTTCTTTATTAAAAATTCCTGATTCACGAAATGTAATTTCTCCTTGATAAACTTCATTAGTGATACAGGAATTGCTGATTTATTTAATACTACCTGATTACGTATTACAATTTGTAACTTTTTAGAATCAATACCTGAGAAGGGTGTAGTACTTTCTTTGTTAGTGGATAATGAGACAAATAATTCATCTAATTTTGTTTTGGAAATTTTTTGAACGGTTTCCAAGAACTGCCATTGGTCATTTATTGTAGTACCGTTTAAGTAGATAAAACAGGAATTGCCTTGCTCCAATGTTTTCCCTTGCAAAGGCAATGCTATTAAGTTCCCAATACCAACACCTGAATGAGAATCCTGATTAGGAAACAATCGGTCAAAGCTCCCTTTAGTATTCAAGCTTAATTGAGCTTGTCTTAATAATTCCTTGACGATGGTTCTACTTTTTATTGCAGGGTAATTTTCCTCAAAGAATATCCAAACGTGTCCACCATTGCCAGAACGAGAGCGTTCCAGATAAGCAGATAGTTGATTTTTATTACAAATATTCAGAAACGATTGACAATCTTTTAACCAATTTTTCTCATCAAAATCTGCTACAATAAACCATGAAGTATTGTCCGTAAGCAATGGATAGATTCCAATAGTATGTTTACCTGTAAGATGTTCGAGGATTTTATTCTCTGAAAGAGATTGATATTTTTTGTTTTTAAAATCTTTAAAAGTACCGCCTTTATCTTTATGTAAATTATATTCATTCCAGTCTAAGTCATAAACAGGCATATAACCGCTTTTGCCTTCTTTTTCCCAACGCACAGAAAATACATCTGTTCTCCCTTTAAAAAGCGATTGATATAATTGAAGATTTTTGGAAGTAATAGACATTGTTCGATTTCAAAACCTGTTCGGCAATATAAAAATTGAATTGCTAGAGTAGGCTAATAAGTCCTTGTTTTTCTCCACACTCAGTGCTAGAGCATTAAATATTAATCCGTTTTTTTAAAGAGAAAGATTTTATATGTACCTTTAAATAAATTTATTTCATAAGCGGTAATATGAATTTTGAGTTATTAGTAAATACCATTCAACAAACGCACGAGACACTTCAACAAAGTGCCTTAAAATCGGTCAACAAACATCTAACTATTCGTAATTGGTTGGTTGGTTTTTACATTGTAGAATTTGAACAAAAGGGCGAAGACCGTGCAACGTATGGTGAAAAATTATTGTCCGAGTTATCAAAGTCCGTTAATATTAAAGGGCTTTCCGAAACCAATCTTAAACTAAATCGCCAGTTCTATAATATCTACCCTCAAATTCATCAGACGCTGTCTGATGAATTGAAAAAATTAGGTTTTGATAACAGCCCAATTCGTCAGTTGCCGACTGACGAATTACATAAAATTGAAAATCAGCTAGTTAAAATTGGTCAGTTACCGACTGACCAATTCAAAAATACACTAACAAACGACCTGCAAGTACCACCCGACAGGCTCATTAATAGTTTATCATTTACTCATCTTACATTATTATTCCCAATCGAAGACCCACTAAAGCGTACCTTTTATGAAATAGAATGTATGAAAGGCAACTGGAAAGTAGAAGAACTTAGACGACAAATTAACTCTTTGTATTTCGAGCGTAGCGGAATGAGTAATAATCCCGAAAAGTTAAGTCGAATTGTACAGGAAAATTCAGTAGCATTACTACCAACCGACATCATTAAATCACCTTTTACCTTTGAGTTTTTAGGATTAAAAGCAAAAGATGTAGTGTATGAATCCGATTTAGAACAAGCGTTAATCGACCATCTCGAAGAATTTTTATTAGAGCTTGGACACGGTTTTTGCTTTGAAGCAAAACAAAAACGCATTACCATTGGCGATAGATATTATCATATTGATTTAGTTTTTTACCACCGTATTTTAAAATGTCATGTTCTTATTGATTTAAAAATGAAAGAAGTAGAACACGAAAATATCGGACAACTAAAAACCTACATCAACTATTACAAGAAAAACATAATGCTACCCGATGATAATCCTCCTGTAGCGTTATTATTAGTAACTGAAAACAATAAAGAATTGGTTGAATATGCAGTTGCCGACTCCGACAAAGATTTATTTGTAAGCAAATACATACTTGAATTACCAACTACAAAACAGTTAGAAGATTTTATACGCAAGGAATTAAAATACTAAAATGCTAGTAAAGAAAATGAGTTGAACAAAGAAGCTACAATGAAGAAATTCGGAAATTCCGAATTTAAGCAAAACGCATTCAACAGCACCGCAAAAGGAAGGTGTAAATGAAGGTGTAAAAATCTTGTTTTTCTCTAAAAATCATACTACCTTAGTGATGCTAAAAGTGCGAAATTTTAGGGCATGTTTCAGTATAGTTTCACTAGGCTGAACAGAAGTTTAGAAGTATTTGAAAGTCAAAGGTATAAAGGAGTAGGTCGAATCCCTTCCTCTCTACTAGAGGCGATTGTAAGAAAAAAAATCTTGCAATCGCCTTATTTTTTACTCAAAAGTATATGCTAGCGATTAGAAATATTATTTCATTGATGCGAGTGGTTCGAAAAGAGTCATGTTGCTTATCGTAGGATTATGAAATTTAAAACCAATATTATCCATAGCACTACAATTAAGTTTTAAATTCATTTATATACCATTTTATAAAGATGAAATTTTTGATATTAAACATTACACCCCCTACAAATTCCCTGAATTAGAATATTGGACTTTAGCGAAACATATCCCAAAGGCATACTGATCTGAGGGATTTTAATATCCTCTATACAACTTGTCTGTTCGCATTTCATACATTTAAAATGGAGGTGTTCATGGTCATGTTTCTCTTCATTACAAGATTCAGAACATAACGCATATTTCATATTCCCTTCATCGTCCAATACTTTATGAATAAGTCCACTTTTGATAAAGGTTTTTAGGGTACGGTATACCGTAACTCTATCAGAATCGTTATTTAGGGCTTTTTCAATGTCTTGCAACGTTATTGCATAATTCTTCCTTATAAATATCTTTAATACACTTAATCTTGATTCCGTTAGTCTCAAATTGTACTTTACTAGCAGTTCCTTCGCCTTATTAATGCTCATTTTTATAATTATGTTTACTATTCAGTCGAAAAATAAACTATTTTCTTGGTTATGTTGCAAATTTAATTTTAAATATACATATTTGCAACATTGTTGCATAATTCTATTTTAAAAGTAGAATGTACCTTAAAGTGTTTTGATTAAAAAACGTTCACATATTGTCCTTGCTACTTTACTTCTGTGTAACATCTTGTTTGTACAGATAGCTAGTAATTTTCTTCATAATCATGAAGGGTATAAATCCCATTCTGTTGAATATGGGAAGTACTCTCATACTAAATTAATCCTTGACCACACAGAATCTAAATGTACGGTTTGTTCATGGGATCTCTTTCATGAATTATTTTACCAAGAACTTTACTCCATAATTCCCTTTAAGTTAAAATGGATAACATCTTCGTCTTTTTATTTAATACAAGATTTCTGTTCAAGCACTTTCTTCATAAATGGAAGAGCACCTCCCATTATTTTTTAAATTCACTATAATCCCAGGACTGTAATTTGAACAAATTAGCAACGATGACTCTGTCTATTGTTGTACTATCATTCAATTACTACTTCTACTCCTCTAATTAATTATTGTGTATTCATCCTTTAAAATAGTAGAGATATTCTTACTAGTTTGTCATTTAAGGGCTTTCACTCAAGAAAAGTGTAGCAGTAGGTAAATGCACTGTTGTAAATTAGATTAAAAATGTATTCTAAAAATTAATATAAACCTAAATTCGAAAAAAATGAAAAAATTAACCTTTAATACAATAGTAATATGCGTTCTATCACTTCTTTTATTTTCTTGTAAGAAAAAAAATGATCCAGTACCAGAAGCCCCACTAAATCCGAATGAAACAGAGTTGATTACCACAATGACAATAATTTTTACAGAGCAAGTTTCTGGCAACGTATCTACTTTTTCCTTTAGAGATACTGATGGTCCTGGTGGGAATGCTCCTACAAAAGACGCTATCCTACTGGATGCTTCCAAGACGTATAACGGAAGAATTATTTTATTGGACGAAACAAAATCTCCCAAAGATTCTATTTCTAATGAGGTAGAAGAAGAAAAGGACGAGCACCAATTTTTCTTTACCGTTACCTCTGCGAATCTTACATCAAGTTATACAGACTTCGATAACAATGGAGTTCCTGTTGGGTTGTATCCGAATTTTGTAACAGGAACCGCCAGTACAGGACAATTAAAAGTGGTACTTAAGCATCAGCCAGAAATAAAACCTACTTCTGGAAATGGAAATGCCTCTATCGGTGAAACGGACATAGAAGTGGTATTTGATGTTACAATAAATTAATCTTAGAAATTCATTCTATGGGAAGTAAATTGATATTCCCTGAAAGGGGGGCACTTTATGAAATTGAAGAAGGGAAAATTCTTCAGGTGAAGTTTGACGAAAAAGGTTTAGTGCCTTGCATTACTCAAGATGAACAGAGCGGAGAAATACTAATGCTAGGATTCATGAACAAGGAAGCCTTTGCCAATACCATTCATACTGGATTGGCTCATTATTATTCCCGAGAGCGAAAAAACATTTGGAGAAAAGGGGAAAAGTCTGGATTAACGCAATATGTTAAACGAATACTAATAGACGACGACCAAGATTGTATTTTAATAAAAGTACAGGTGGAAGGTGGTGCTTCTTGTCATGTTGGTTATAGGTCTTGCTTTTTCCGTAAGCTGAATACAAAAGGCGGCACTACTGATTTTACATTAACTTATTTGGAAGATAAAAAAGTATTTGACCCTATTAAAGTATACGAGCAATGATGAAAACGGAAGAAGATAATCGTATCCCTGTCACTATCCTTAGTGGTTTTCTTGGTTCTGGAAAAACTACTTTACTGAACCAAATGATTCAACAAAACAAGGATAAAAAACTTGCCATTATAGAAAATGAGTTTGGTGAAATAAGCATTGACAGTGATTTGGTGGTTGGTGTAAAGGATAATTTCTTTGAATTGAAGAATGGCTGTGTTTGTTGTTCGCTCAACGGAGAACTTTCCGAAACCCTTTATGTCCTGCTTGCCAAAGGAGAAAAGATCGACCACCTGATTGTTGAAACTACTGGCATTGCAGATCCAGGGCCTGTAGCACTTAGTTTTCTTTCTGATTATCATATACAAAGTACTTTTCGGTTAGATTCGATAGTAACGCTGGTCGATGTACAATTCATTGAGCGGCAATTGGAAAATGAAGAAGAAGCTGGGAAACAAATTGCCCTTGCTGATACTATTGTCCTTAGTAAAATTGATAATGTGGAAGCCTATAAAAAAGAAATAGCCGAAAATATTATTAAGCGAATCAATCCTCAAGCCGCTATATATGAAAGTAGTTTTGGGAAAATAGAGGGTGTGGATTTATTGGAAATGAAAGTTTTTAATTCGACCGAAGAATTTCAGAGAAAATTTGAAAGGAATAAGTTTAAAAAAGAAAAACCTATTCTTTCTTTTTCTCCTTCTGTAAAAACTTCAACGACGAATAGCTTTTCATTTCGACAATCTCATATCTCCACAAAGGTTCTTAAGCATCATATTACCGTTGCCAGTCATAGTTTTGAATTTGTTGAAAAACTAGATATTGTAAAGTTCGATCTATGGATGTCTATGATGTTATCTCTCAATAGTGAATCGATATACAGGATTAAAGGAGTATTGAATTTTGAGGGAACCAATGACAAAGTAATTTTTCAATCTGTACATACTCAATTTATAAGTACTTCAGGAGGAACTTGGGAATCAGAAGCAGTAAGAAAATCACGAATTGTTATTATTGGCAAAAATCTGAATCGAAAGGACCTGAAAATCGGATTGTATCAATGTTTTTATGACGGTGAATTTAAAGGAATCAAAGCATATACAGTCAAAAAAAGTACTAACTAATTAGTGAAAATGATGGTTTGGGTATATTCAATTTTATGTAGTGTCTTAGTCAGCATTGTTTCATTAGTAGGAATATTTGCGCTTTTTATAAATCAAGAAAAATTAAAAGGCTCTCTACAATTTTTAGTAAGCCTAGCTGTTGGTGTGCTTTTAGGTGATGCCTTCTTACACCTTATTCCAGATGCTATCAAAAGAACGGGCAATGTTGAGATGGTTTTATTAGTAACAATTATAGGGATTTTACTCTTCTTTTTTCTTGAAAAAGTTGTACGATGGCAACACCAACATGAAACATTTGATTTGAAAAATATTCCGAAAACAAAACCTTTGGCTCGAATGAATCTTATTGGCGATGCGGTTCATAATTTTATAGATGGGACATTGATTGGCGGGAGTTTTTTAATAAGCCCTGCATTAGGAATTACTACTACCATAGCTATTATTATTCACGAAATCCCCCAAGAGATAGGGGATATAGGAGCATTGGTATATGGAGGATATACGCCTAAAAAAGCGGTCTTATATAATTTCCTTTGTTCTCTTACGTGTATTCTAGGAGCAGTTGTAATATTAATATTTGGTTCTATTGTCGAACTTCCTGTGATTTATATGTTGCCAATCGCTGCAGGTGGTTTTATTTATATCGCCTCCTCTGATTTTATTCCTGAACTACATAATAAATCTGCTTTTACTCATCAAATGGTACAAGGACTTATGATTAGTATTGGAGTAGCAAGTATGTTGGCAATTACTATTGTTGAAAAAATGATAAAAGTTTAATTTGAATAATTTTATGATAAATATTTTAGGATTTGGAACAGCTTTTTTACTAGGAGTATTTCACGCACTGGAACCTGGCCATGGAAAAACATTTATTACAGCGTTCATGATTGGCAATAGAGGAAATCTCTGGCATGTATTAACATTGGGATTAAGCTTGGCATTTTCTCATACGTTAGTGTTGATTTTTCTTGGGCTTGGATTCAATTATTTCTTACATCAATCCACAAGCGAAGAATTCACAAAATATATTGAACTCCTATCTTCCATTATGATTTTAGGATTGGGAGGATACATGATATATCAATCAAAAAAAGAAACTACTAAAAAAAGTTGTTGTGCACATGGCCACCACCATGAACACAACCCTACTCAAACTCATCATGGAGAGCAAAAATTAAGTCATAGACTTACCGCACTGGCTGGTTTTACAGGAGGTTTACTCCCTTGTCCATCTGCCTTAGGGGCTTTCTTTATTGCAGGGTCCGACGGTGGACTTTATAATTCACTATGGTTTATACTTATATATGTTACAGGGCTAGTCGCTGCTTTGATGTTGCTTGCTTTGATTGTGAATATAGCGAAAGCAAAATTCGAACAATCCTTTTCAAATAGCTGGATTAGTCGTAACGTATCCTTCTTAAGCGGAATAATTATATCCTCTGTCGGACTAGTTTATTTAACCATGCACTTAACGCATTTACATTAACCATGGCAATAAAAGACTTATCGCTTGTAAGAAACCATTTATTTATCTGTAATGGAGGTAGCTGTCTAAATGCAGGGGCAGAAGAAAGCACAAAAGCCATTCGTAGTTGCATCGCAGAAGCAGGATTGGATACCGAAATTCATACTACCAAAACCTTGTGCAACGGGCGGTGTGAAGATGCACCTGTTGTAATTATAATGCCCGATAATATATGGTATAAAAAGATGACGAGTGAGAAAGCTAGTATATTAGTAGAAGAACATCTCCTCCGAAGGAAAATAGTAGAAGAACATTTGTTGTTTGATTATTCAACTTTAAAAATTAGTCAAGATGAATAGAAATCTGCTGACCTATACTAAGTCGGACTGGATAGGAATAGTATCGTCCGGCCTTTGCCTGATTCATTGCAATCTGTCAATCTTATTCTTTGCATTTGGCTTCCATTTTTCACTAAATAATACATTCGACGGATGGTTGGATTATGTTTTCCTTTTGGTAAGTTTTTGTGCTTTGTATGCCTCATGTCAATCAACAAGTTCTTCCAGACTTCAATTGATGTTTTTGTTATTCTTCCTTCTATTCGCCATTGGTATTCTATTTCACGACGATTTTAAAATAGGTAGATATTTGTCAATTATTGGCTCAATTGGGCTTTCAATTACCCATGTATGGAATATTTGGTATTGTAAAAAATGTAGGAAGGAGGAATAATGTTCAGGAATCCGTTCGATAAAGACAATGTAACTATCACTAAGAAAGTAAAGGAATGGACTGCTATTCATTTTACCCTTTCTACTAATGACATAGTTTTGGTATCAGAAGTCAATTGCATCGAACCCAATTGTCCAGATTATGAAACCGAAATTATTATAGTTAAGAGTCATGGTAATAAACAGTATTACAAAATAAGAAAGCCATTGACCTATGTGCGAAAATGGGATATAAACGCTTTGATTAGATAATGATAAAAATAGGAATTGTAACGGTATCAGATAGGGCAAGTAACAGAGAATATGAAGATTTATCTGGACCTGCTATAAAGGGAGTATTAGAAGAATATATAACCAGTAGCTGGGAGTTGGTTTATAAAATTATTCCAGACGAACAGACACTTATTGAAAGCACTCTTGCAAATATGATAAAGGTTGAAGAATGTGTTTTAGTATTTACTACAGGGGGCACAGGACCAGCAAAAAGAGATGTAACAACAGAGGCTACTTTATCCATTTGCCAGAAAATACTTCCAGGGTTTGGCGAGTTGATGCGATCAGAAAGTCTAAAATCAGTGCCCACCGCTATTCTATCAAGACAAACGGCAGGCATATTAGACGAATCATTGATTGTCAACTTACCAGGAAAACCTGCTTCAATACGTCAATGTATGGAGGCTGTATTCCCCGCTATTCCTTATTGTATGGATTTAATCGGAGGGCCTTTTTTGGAATGTAATAGTGAAAAAATAAAAATATTCAGACCAACAATATAACTATGAAAACTAAAATAAAAAAACTTCCAGTGACAGTGCTTAGTGGATTTCTAGGAGCAGGAAAAACTACTTTATTAAACCATATTCTACATAATAAAGAGAATCTGAAAGTAGCAGTGATTGTAAACGATATGAGCGAAGTAAATATTGATGCACGACTGATTGAAAATGAAAATACACTTTCTAGAACCGATGAAAGATTGGTAGAAATGTCCAACGGTTGTATTTGCTGTACACTTCGTGAAGACCTTCTTAAAGAGGTAGAAAGTCTGGCCAAAGAAAATAAATTCGATTATTTACTCATTGAATCTACGGGAATTTCAGAGCCGATGCCTGTGGCCCAAACCTTTTCTTATGTAGACGACAATATGGGTATTGATTTATCCAAGTTCAGCACTCTCGACACTATGGTTACGGTGGTAGACGCGTTTAATTTTGCCAAAGACTTTGGAGGAATTGATACCGTTCAAACAAGAAAACTAAACGAAGAAGATGAGCAAGACCAACGCACCATTGTAAATTTGTTGACTGACCAAATTGAATTTGCCAATGTAATTATCGTAAACAAGGGAGATTTAGTTGCTCCTGAAAGATTAAATGAACTAAAAGCAATTCTTAAAAAATTAAATCCTGATGCTAAAGTGATAGATTCTGTATTTGGGAAAATAAATTTGAAAGAAATTTTAAATACTAAGCTTTTTGATTTTGAGAAGGCATCCAACTCTGCTGGATGGATGAAAGAACTGGAAAAACCTTTTCATACACCTGAAACAGAAGAGTATGGTCTTGGCTCTTTTGTATTCAGAGCAAAAAAACCTTTTCACCCTGAACGTTTTTTAGAATATTGTAATAAAAATTTCCCTGTCAATATAATAAGAAGTAAAGGGTTATTCTGGATTGCCTCACGCCCTGCGGATGCTTTTAACTGGAGTCAGGCGGGTGGTTCGGTAAGAACGGAAAAAGCAGGGGTTTGGTGGGCTTCTATGTCGGAAAAAGAATGGGAACAAAGGGGAGGTGATCCTATCTATATTAAAAAACGAATGGACAACGAATGGGGAGATCGTATGCAAGAACTTGTTCTCATTGGACAAGATTTGGAACAGGAGCTAATCACTAAAGAATTAGATGATTGTCTCTTAACAGAGGAAGAAATTTTATTAATGAAATCAGGATTATTGTTTC
>JAYSUZ010000065.1:0-4450 GCA_043718845.1 Cytophagales bacterium | reverse complement strand
TCAATTTTAGAGAGTCCGGAATAGGTTGCATTCCAATTGGGAAGCGGTATTTTTGGAAAATTTGAAATAGACTGCTTGTTGGCGTCCCTTCCGCTATAGGCTGCAATAAAGGAAGGGACTAATATGTCTTGGGAATTTGCGATGTATCTAGAGTCATTTTTTCGAGCCAAAATAACAGCTCTATTGGTTTCAAATGTGCTGAAATTTTTATTAAAGTTATCGACACCAGAAGTTTTTGAAAAAGAAGTTAAAATACTTATATAAGAGATGCTGTAGCTGCCATTTCTTGATGGACTGAACGATTTGTATTTATTACTGCCCACAGTGTCTACTCTGAATATTTCTTGGTAATTCGATCCTTTTGTCTTTTTTATGTCTACTTGAATTTTGAAATCCGAAAAAGGCTCGAGGGTTGTTTTTGCGGAGAAGTTATGCGTCCTTGCTTGAAGATAAGGAGCGTTAAGGTTGCTTTCTTTTGTGATCCAACCTCTACTTGCAGCAGTGTGCCTGAAATTCGGATCTTGTGATCCAAAAACAAAAGGAATGATGTCCGAAAGGTGTCCTGTTTGGTTGTAGTTTCCTGCGGCATCTACGCCCATATATGTAGGCGTAGGCATGTAGCCTGGAAGTACGGTATTACGGGTAATACCGTACGTAGGCATTATATTTTTTATGAGCATTACCATTCTTAACGCTCCTTTTACAAGGGCCAATTCTGGTTTCTTTTTTGTATTCGCGGTAGTGTCTTTTATTGCGGCTGTTTTTTCTCTTGACGTTAGTCCTTTAGCTTTCTGTTTTGGCGTGTTTATTTCTTTTAGAAATTTCACCTTGTTGTAGAGCGTTTCGAGGTTTATTTTTCCAGTGAAATTAACATCACCTTTATTAGTGGCTATATTTCCCATATATAAGGGATTTCCTATAGAGTCTCTAAGATTTACGGGGCCCGCAGTCCATAGGAACGCTGAGGTATAGTTCATATCTGCACTCATCCAATTCAGAAAAGGAATTTTGTCCAACGGCAATTTATACGTAGCGTTTAACCCTTGGGTGAAATTTTTAAGTCGCCCAAAAGATTTGAAATTTTTCCATAAGGTGTCTTTGTAGTCGTTGTCTCCAGGGGCTCTACTCGGCTCGTCTACTATTGAATTGGCGAATGCCGTATAATTTAAATTTATACTCCGAGTAATGTTCCAAGGGAGTGCGTAGGTACGTTGTAGTAAAAAAGATTTTTCGTATAACGGCAACTGAGCAGGCGTATAAGGCCCTGCTTCGTAATATTCTGTTTTGATAATCTTACGTTCCAAATCGTTTCGGAAGGTAAAAGCAGAAGGGAGAAGGCTTATGTTTATCTCTTTTACTATCTTTAAATATTTTGACTTAGTAAATCTAGATTTCTTGAAAGGCTCAAATACTAAAGGTTTGATGGTATGTGTATATTCTACGGATGCTTTATAATATTGTGCTTTGAACTCGTTAATTTCAAAAGAGGTTCTTTTTATTTCGTTATACCCCACAGAAAATGTCAGATTTGAAAAATCATAAAAATGATTCTTAGCGTCTTTTTTTGTTTTTATTTTTTTGAAATTAGTAAAATTTATGGCACGACGTGTGGTGATGTCTTGAACTAATTTTTTAATAGTATCGGCAGCTTCTCTATTGTACTTACTCATTTTCACATCCGGATCCAGCGGATTGTATTGAGGAGCTATAATTGTTCTGTCAAAGCTCACATACATTGGAAGTCTAATACCTAGTTTTTCGGGTATAAATTTGTCTAGCGTAATATTGGAAGAGGTTCCATAGGATAAGGTATTGGCACGTTGCCGTTGAGATATTTTTTGGTCTATACCACCAAACCCTACGGTTGTATATTTTGCAGAGGCCGTAACGGTGGCAAGGTCTGCAAGTTTAGCATTTATACTTCCTGTAGCAGCCCAAGCAGATTTATTTTCAAAGTCCGTTACTCTCAACTCGTTGGCCCAAATAGAGGCAGACTTAGGTTGGATGTCCGTAGCAGATCCAGTCAATATATTTGTGACAGGGTTTCTTAGTCCTATCATCGCTATGGCAACGGTGCTTAGGTCGGGGTTTCCAACCACATTGATTATTTTGCCGTCTACAATTTTGGAATAGGGTGTTAATTTATTTGATGTTTGTTGGTTTCTTTCCAATTTCACATCAATTAATGTCTGTACCGCAATGTCAATTTGATTTTCACTTCTCCAGATATCACTTGGATCGGTTAGTCCTGGTGCACTAAAGCGCAGCGGAACTTCTATTTCGTAATAATTTTGGGTATTGTCTGTTCCTAATCGTAAAAATGCCGTCATGTCGCCGTCGCGTGTATTTTTGTCTATTGTTTCGGCGTGCAAAAACATGTTTAGCCGTTTGTAATTAAGAAGGTCAAAACTAATATTTTTATATGCTCCGCGTGCGTTCGTATTGTCCAAGTCATTTACCGTAAGTCGCAACGACTGTTCGTTGATACTTCTTTGGTTGGCCGAAACTGGATCTTGATCTCTTTCTGTACCAGGAGGCAGTACATAATTGGAACTATTAGAACTTCCAGAGGTACTGTTTTCTTCTATATTTACCGTAGATACTACGAGTTGTGCATCGTCTGGCTCATTTACGCCACCAAACCCTGTTTGATTGATATCGTCGGGTTGGTATACTCTCCATTGATTTGCTACCAGTTGCAATTGAGCAAATCGAAGTACTACAGGCTCTGCAAAACCTGTCATATACATACGCATAAAACGTATTGTTTTGTATCCGTTTATAGCACCTACCGTTTTGGTTGGCGTTCTTATCGGAACTCGAAATTGAAGCCATTCTACTTTATCGCTTGGTTTGGTAGGGTCTTCTATGTTTGGGATATCCACTTTTACCTGCCCTACAATATAATTATTTATCCCTTGCTTGAGCGTGCTGCTGTCGATGTCAATTTGGTACTCATAGTATTCGTCCAGCGTATTCAAGGTATTGTCTTGATTCAAATCTTCGTTATCTGGATTTGTATAGTTGGAATTAGAGCTACCAACGGGTGAATTTTTTTCTACACCATTAAATCTTTTGTATCGGTCAATTAGAGAAGGTATTGGAGCGTCGTAGTATTTGAAGTCGTCTCCAGCCGGGTCAGGTCTGCTTTTCAACGTGTTTGGAATAGAGGCAAAAGTACTTTCGCTCGTATTGCTCAAACCGTCCAATCCTACATCCTGCTTGTCACGTGCTTCGGCCTGGCTGCTAAAAGCATTTGTGAGTGGCTGCTGATTGCTCACTACACCCCAAGAGGTAGGGCTAGTGGTAGACTCTTGAGCTACCGGAAGTCCATTTTCATATTCCAATCGGCTGTCTTTTAAAACATCTTCCGAAATACTTCCTAAGTTGAAAAGTAATTTCCCTTTATTCCCATTGTTGAATGCTTTCCCTTCAATCTTCGTGTTGCCATTGGCAGGGTCAATGTAAGGATTCAGCATCCAAAATTCTATGTATTGGATGTTGGCATTATCAAAGTCTACATCGTTCCGTATTTCTCTCGTTATTCCTCCCCAGTTATTTGCAGGGTTAGGCAAGAGCTCATGGTCGGAGGCTGGGTCTATCGTGATGGCAGGATTATAGTTGTACGGACCTCTTTGCTCAGGGAAATAAGAAAGGTCCAATGTTACTTGATTTGTTTGAACTTGGGATTGATTGAGTTTTGGAAATATTTCTTGAGGTAATATCATTCGTTCGTAGTGGTTGCTTATGCCATTTGCAGGCAATCCTTTTTGCAGGTCGCCTGATCCCCCTGTTGTATAAAAGGATTGGTCAATATTGTACCAAGATAATAATGCACGACGTTCTCCATTGGTTTGGTCGCTTTTACTGCTTTCGGGGAAGGCTAGCGGCGTAGAAGAGAGTTTCCACTTGGTGGGAGATCGTACGAAATCGTAGGGTGTTTCGGAGGCTTCAAAATCATCCAAGAAAGCTGCGCCATTTGTTCCGTTGTTATCGAGTGCTTTGTTGTGCCCAGGTATTAGATTTGCAATTTCTCCTGCAGCCGTTATTACAGACGGTACTTTTGTTTGATAAAAGGGAAGCTTGTCCAGCGCTTTGGTTATTAGGCGAGATTCCTTTTTTATATTTCCATCCAATCCCCAAATGGTGTTACTACTTGGTTCGTCACCAATATTAACCCTTGTCAAAGTAGGGCGCTCGTTTTGATGGAGAATTGTTCCGCCTATATTTATGTCTCTATTTACTCTATAGTCAAGCCTAGATCCCATAAAAGACTTTTGGCGCACATTGAATAAATCTTGTTTTTCATAACTGATTTTAATTTCTTGCCCCGATGCCAACACTCCTTCGTTTAGTATCTTGACTTTTCCTTGAGAATAATCTACCGAATAGTCGGTGCCTTCTACCAGTGTGCGACTTCCAGCCGTAACTTTCACCGACCCTTGAGCCA
>JAYSUZ010000064.1:0-2058 GCA_043718845.1 Cytophagales bacterium | reverse complement strand
AATAACCCATTTTCGGTAGTATATTTGTGAAATTTGTCCAACATAAGTGGTAAATTTACATAGTTTTGGGGAAATCCATTACGTTAACTTGAAAAAGTACTAAAAATAATGAGTAGAAAGTATTTTAGTTTATTATTCCTACTAGTACCCTTTTTTCTAAATGGGCAATCGAATGAGAAAGTGCAGTTGATACAGGCCGGCTCTTTGGAGGGCTTGGTTTTGAATGGAGAGAAGGTAAATAAATTAGTAGGTAACGTTATTTTCAAACACGATGGAGCCTTTCTCTATTGCGATTCGGCGTATCAGTACGAAAAGAAAAATGAAATCGAATGCTTCGGAAACGTAAGAATGGTGCAAGGCGATTCTATAAATCTTACGGGTAAAAAAATACTGTACAACGGTACTACCAAAAAAGCAATTGTAACCGAATCTGTTGTACTTCGGGATAAAAAAATGACTTTAACCACAGACTATTTAGAGTACGATACTAAAATTAAATTGGTATCGTATCACGGTGGGGGAAGGATTGTAGACGATGAAAATGTATTGACAAGTAAAAAAGGATATTACAATACCTCAAGTAAGATTTTTTGGTTTAAAAAGGATGTTAATTTAGTCAATGCAAAACAAAAGTATACGCTACTTTCGGATACCCTTCAATACCATTCTATTACTAAGATTGCCACGTTTAAAGGGCCTTCTAAAGTGACAAAAGAAAACGATATTCTATACGCGGACGAAGGCGAATACGATACCGATAAAGGGCAATCGCGCGCTACGGGAAGGGCGAAGGTCGAGTCGGGAAAAAGTTATGTGTTGGAAGGCGATAAAATACACTATAATGAAATCGGTAACTATGGAATTTCGGAAGGAAATGTGAAAGTGACTTCTGTAGAAAATAATATTGAAGTCTTTGGCGATTTGGCACATTATTGGGGAAAAGATGGAATTGTTAAAATTACAGGAAATCCGTTGGTGAAAAATAAAATGAAAGACGACACCTTATTTCTAATAGCCGACACTTTAATTTCTATCGACAGGAATAATCCAAAAGATACTACCCAAAAGGAAAAATATTTATTGGCTTTTCATAACGTTAAAATTTATAAAAATGACCTTCAACTAAAATGTGATTCGTTGGTTTATAATTTTATTGATTCCACTATTTATCTATACAAAGATCCTGTGCTGTGGAGCAGTGGGAATCAGATAACGGCCGATTCGATTTCTATTTTAATGAAAAATAAAAAAATTCACCAGTTAAATACAAATGTCAATTCTTTTATTATTTCTGAAGATACGGTGAAGCATTACAATCAGGTAAAAGGGAAAAAAATGACTGCCCTTTTTAATAAGGATAAAATAAGTCGAGTAAACGTATCGGGAAACGGACAAAGTATATACTATGCTATGGAGGAAGGGAAGACAGACTTGATAGGGCTAAATAAAGCCGATTGCAGCGCTATTGTAATTAAATTTTCAGATGGGGCGTTGAAGAATATTACGTATATAAATAAGCCCGATGCAAAATTTATACCTCCTCATGAGATACTTGAACCTGAAACGAAATTGAAAGGGTTTAAATGGCGTATAGAAGAGAAACCCTCTAAAGAACAAGTAGTAAACGTACGGGACAAAAGTATACTTAAGTCCATTCGGGTTCCTTATAAAAACTAGACGTTGTCGCAGCGTCTAGTTTTTATGCTTTAATAGTTTCATTTTCTCGCTTTTTAAGCTTAATTTAGCACCATTCTAATTCATAAATGCTTGCTTTTCTAATCATATTACCTCTTATTCTCACGTACGCAGTTTTTATTCTCTGGGCAGAACGAAAAGTAGCGGCTTTTGTGCAGGATAGAATGGGGCCAATGGAAGTTGGCTATTATGGCCTAGCGCAGAGTTTCGCCGACCTTATCAAACTTATACAAAAGGAAGATATTATACCCATTACTGCCGATCGGAAATTGTTTAAGATGGCACCTATTGTGGTCTTTACCGCTATCTTCGCCGGTTTTGCTGTTTTACCAATAGGGCCAACCATAGTTGGTGCCAAATTAG
>JAYSUZ010000063.1:0-10420 GCA_043718845.1 Cytophagales bacterium | reverse complement strand
ATGTAATATCAAAAGATACGATTAAAAGTATTTGCGGGTTTGAGTATATATTATCGTGTCCTGTTTGGTCTAAAACTTTAATTTAATTGGTATTATTTCCATATTGGTGGCTCGAAATAGGTACGCTCACGACAGCATTTTTTTAACCAGTCCAGTTCGCTATTTAACTGCTCTACTTTTTTATAGAGCATATCCAATTCTTGTTCCTTAAAATTTTCTACACAGCTATCTTTTTCGAAGGCCTTAAACGGTCTCTCCATAACGTCTACCGTACATTCGGATAGTTGCATACTTTGTATTTTATTCTGCTCGGCTAACTCCTGAAGAATCTTTTGCTCTTTTATCCCCTCTAAAGCCAACTCGGCTTTAATGCAAACATTGTACATGTTTATTAATTTTTTCATGACCATTTATATTACCGTTTTCACTAATGAACAACACTATTTTTAATGTAATTATATATGTATTAGAAAATTTAAAAGTAAGCGAAATTGGAATTAATGCTGAATAATCAATTTTCTACTTTGACTTACATTGTCAATAGTAGTTTTTACTAAATAAAGCCCTTCGGAAAAGCCATTTATTGAAATGTCAACTTCTTGTCCTTGTAATGCATTCATTTGAAAATCGGACGAATAAACCATTTTACCTGCAATATCCCTAATCTCTATTTTAAGTAACGATTCGACATCAACTTGATTTAAAAGTTTTATTTTTATGAAATTTGAAGCAGGATTCGGAACTATACTCACTATTGACTCAAAAGTATTAAACTGTTCACGAACTACACTGCTGTATTTTTTTGCTCCATCGTTATCTACTTGAATTAATCGGTAATAATTAACCCCATTTTCAGGATTCAAGTCTACAAAATCATAGGTTTGTAGTTGGTCCAAATTCGTCCCATTTACCGTTCCGAGTGATTTCCATTGATTCATATCCGTACTCCTTTCCACCATAAAATAAGAATTGTTTTTTTCCCATGCGGTAGACCAACGAACAACAATTTCTTTGTTGTCAATATTTTGAGAATTAATATTAAAGAATTCAACTGGCAGAGCAATTGGGGTGCAGCCTAATACATCTGTACCCGCTGCAGAACAGTCGTATGGTATAGATGGAGGAGAAGCCGTGCCATTGTAGGAAAACCACTGTTCGTTAGAGTTTCCTTGAACCCCTGAAGTAAAACCCCAATAGGCATTTGTAACACCTAGAATTGTAGGAATATCTTCTGTTTTTTCAATTACTTTTATTCCATCTAAATACGCTGTCAATAACTTAGACGATTGATTCCAAACTACCCGAAGTTTGTGCACGGTGCAGTCTTCTATATTCCCATCTAAATTTAAACCAATCGTGTTAGGAAGATTGAAGGGCCCTTCTCCCGCTGGAAAAGTACCATCAGCCAAAGCAGGATGCACTACCGAACCATTTTTTACAATCGCCACATGATCCGTAGAACTCAAAACAGCCTCTGTAGGATCATTGTTTACAGCATTTCTATAGGTGTCAAATTCAATACCTATAGAATTTCCAATACTAAAAAATCCAAGATTCCCTCCACCGGCACTACCACTAGCTGGAGTAGCCTTTGTTTTAGCCAGTACAAAAATCATCCCATCACCTCCGGTCAAATTTCTGCACCCAAAAAAAAAGTTGAAAGTCATATCAATAGAGGAGGTGAGACTTATTGTATTATCGTTATATACTTGAGAGGCCGTCTGAGGTGTTGCGCCTAAATTATCAATTGTCATCCGAAATGCCCCTGGCTTCGTGATTTTGGAAGGGAACGTATAGGGGTAAAAGTCGTCACCTATACCTGCATTCCATAAACTATTGCAAGGAGCAATAGTATTGTTTCCGCCATCACACCAAAACATACCAGGACCTCCAGCGTTTTGAACACGAGCTACGCCCGAATTCAAATCGCCACAACCAGAAGAACCGGGTGCATAACATGGAGTATTTGGCCCAATATTGGCCACTAAAATAAAAGGACTTGCCGGATATCCAAGATTACAAAAACCTCCTGGATAGCCTGCCAATCCTTGCGAATTAGCAAATATGGCATGCCCACCAAATGTCCAAATTTGAGACATTCCATTTAAGGATGAAATGAAGATTAAAATTATAATTAGTATATTTTTGCTTTTTCCCATAATCAGATTTAGTTACTTTTGAATTATTAGTTTAGTAAGTATTACTTTATTTCCGTTACTCACTTTTAAAAAGTAGATACCATTTGAGTAGTTGTCTATTTTAATATCTACTAGATGTGTGGCGTTAGCGGACTTAGAATTGTCTTCAAATACTACTCTGCCTTGGATATCTAGCAGCGCTATTAAAATAGTTTCGTTACCAGAGCTCCTAATACCAACTTGAGCATCTTCAGTAATAGGATTTCCAAGTACTGAAACAGAGAGGTCGGAATCAATAGTTACTTGAGCATAAGTGCTAAAAAATTGTTTACCATTAAAATCAGTTTGTACGAGTCTATAATACGTAATTCCGATAGTTGGTGAAGTGTCTATCGAAGAATAACTCGTTAGCGTACTAGCGTTTCCCATTCCTTCTAACTTTTCAATCGTCTTCCAACTGTAGAGATCCGTTGACTTTTGAATCTCAAAATATGCATTGTTTTTTTCAGAGGAAGTAGCCCATGATAGCAAAACGTTAAAATCGGGCAGTAAAGTTGCCTCAAAACTAGTAAGTTCTACAGGTAAAACAACCGATAAGCAATTTGAAAAAGGAGACGTATTTTTATTATTTCCGCCACCAGGTTGTGTAGCCGTGGCACTAAGGTTTGCGGAGGTGGTAAATGCTGCGTTGGTCGCTGAAAAGGCGCCGCCAGCCGTTGCTGTAGTCGATACGACAAACGTTTTTCCCTGACAAAAAGCACAGCTGTTGTCATAAAATAGTTCTACAATTGAATTTGCAGGTGCCGTTCCCGATACCGTTGTCCCAATAAATGTAGTAATAACCGGTGCTGCGTAAGCACCATTACCACTAGTTGTCAATACTATTCCTTTGCCCACTCCTTCGTTACAAAAAATTTTATTCTGTCTTATTGGATTCAAAATTGACGTCGCCCCTGTGATTTGAATCCCTGCTTTTTTATTATTACTAATCGTATTTGCTTCCGCAGCGGTATTGCCAATTTGAATTCTTGTGGAGCCTCCTGTTATAAAAATACCTGCGTTATTAGCAAGATTAGAAGTGTTATTGTTGTTTATTATATTGCTGTAAACAGCAACAACAGTAGAACTATTCTGAAAATAAATGCCCGATTTGCCGTTATTTTTTAGTTGATTAGTTTGAATTGAAAAATTTGTACCACTTTCTACATTTATCCCGAAATTAGTATTTCCTAACGACACTGTCCCTGATGGATCTGAACCGATAATATTATTTCTAACGATGCTATTGTTTTGAGCAAATTGAATAATAATTCCATGGTCATTATTCCCTGACACTACATTATCCTGAATCGTACAACCGTCACAAAAAGTAGACACCAAACCATTTTCATTATTACCCATATCTATTGTTCCAGATATATCTGTCCCTATATAGTTGTTTGTAATATTGGCATTCATCATTTTACCAAGACCGGTACCTTGAATAGAGATGCCAGACATAAAAAGAGCAGTTCCTGCGGTACCATTATTACTGATGTAATTTCTATCACAACCACTCGCTCCTCCTATAGTATTATTATTACAGGAAGTACAATTGGGGTCAAAAAGAATCCCAAATTCACCATTCCCGCCAGCTGTACCATTTGGTCGTATTCCAATTCTATTGCCCACTATTAAGCATCCGCTTGCATCGTTTAGTAATATTCCATTGCCCGCGTTTAGAAAAATGGCGTTGTTAATAATCGTATGATTATTACTTCCGTTACAAGTAATTCCAGCCGCAAAATTTGAAATACTCAGACCTCTGATGGTAGAACCTGTAGAACCAGGGTTAAGTAGAAAAGGATTTCCTCCACTTCCGCTTGAATTGCTAATTATTATTTTAGGAGAACCTCCTCCACATACTACTCCACTAAATCCGAATTCGGCGTCGATTAATACAGGATCTGTAATAGGGGGATATCCGCTGTTGTCAATCGAAACGGTATAAGCTGCCGCAGCGACCGAATAGGCAGTAGCAGCAGCAACCGCAGCTGGAATAGCAGGTCCATTGACTTTTCCAATGAACTCCGTACTTAAATTGGGAGAACCCAATAACAGCTTGCTAAAATAAATCGTATCTAACCCAATATGATTATTAGCATCATTTATAGCGGTATACAAAGAATAACCGTAATAATTTCCAAAACTAGGTAGACTGCATCCTGAACATAGAAGCGTATTGTTCAAGGTTAGTACATAATATTTGTTTGCCGATAATGTTCCTATCGAAAGACATAAAATAGAGAAGATTATACTGATTTTTGTTATTTTTTTCATAGTCGCCTATTGTCTATAATTAGAAATTATACTTTTAATACGCTATAGCATAAAGAACTCCTTCATTCCGCTATTTTCGAATACTTTAGCGCATCGTTCAATCAAGTATACCTTTTGAAACATCACTATTCAACTATTTTCTAGTAAAATAGGGCTATAAACAAGGATAAAGCAGGCTATTTTTAGCTGTTTATAACGCTTAGCTGAAAAGCAAAAAGGTTTTAAATTTGCTTAAAAATCAACTTTATAGTCAATTTCAACCACGTTAATTCGTATAAGAAAAGGAATGGACTTTTGGCTTAGATTTCCAAAATCCACGGGTCAGGTTAATAAGTTGGGGACTACATCAAAATAGCATGCATTTACTCCCTGGCTGTTAAGACACCAGTCAGAGAGTAAATTCCTGAATAGACCTACTATCATATTCCTTATTTGAATAGCATTTGGAGGGAGGAGCTAGGGGGAGGCTGTTTGCTATGAAACACCAGATTTATTATTAGCAACTTCCCTCAGCCCCCTCCAAAAGGGGAAAAAGATGGTAGTGTTTTTTAAATGCGTTTGCCTTGTCAGCACCCCCTCTTTTTTGTTTACTAATTTAATAGTACTAATTTCATACTATTATTTTCATTACCAATTATGACCAATTTCACTCCTACTGAAAATCAAATTCAGTACGTTACGAATTTTCACGACCTAGCGACTACGCCTTTTCAGGGAGATGTTAATGCCATTTGCTGGTCTCGCAAATTAATAGGTGATTTTTCTGAGATTGTCAATAAGGTAGAACTAATCGAAAATATAATGGAATTAGATCAAAAAGTGCTTCTAGGGCTTACCCTAAGTGAACAAGGAAAATTGGCACGAAATATTATACTAACCGATTTGAAGCATTTGAAAGTTCATGGAGCCTCTCCAGTACTTAACATTATAAAGTACTACGAGAGAGACGAGAGCTTTCCATTTTTCCCCACCGATGTGTATTCTTTTCATGTTGACCGCTCTCCTATTGCTACCGACACCTTTTTATGTACCTACTATGGCGATTCGAGTGATATATTGCCAAATTCGCATGCAATACAAAAAATACTAATTCCAGAAATACGTAACGAACTCAAAAAGCTATATAATGGAACAAAGGAAGGTTTTGAATCTTTTTTAATTGAAAATTTCTTTGATTTACATTACCAAGCAAACCCTATAGCAAAGCCGATCAACTTAGGAGTTGGTCATCTATGGCGATTGGCCGTTGATCACCCTGAAAGTAACGTAATCCCATGTATTCATCGTGCACCAAAGGAAAAAAGTGGACAAAACCGTTTGTTGATGATTTGTTAACTAGATATTCGTTTAAACACTCTAGTGATTATAAGCCTCTTGTTAATCTGATCCAGTTTAATTTACACTCCCGTAAAAGTTCGATTAATTAATTATTTACTGTTATCACATTTCCAATTTTCACTACAAAATCGCCTTCAGCTATTTTTATTTTTACCCCTTCAATATCCACCTCAAAATCATATTCTGATCGCTTGCAGGATTCATACTCAGCAATGAGCCAATCTTTATCACAGCAATATTTTACGTAGATATATTTAAGTATTACCCCTTGATTTGACATTAACATTTCCTGATTGTGAGAAGTCTTATTATGAAAACTTAAATCTAATCTCCCATCTTTCATTAGCTCGAATAAATTTCTTTTAATGCGGAGTCTTAAAATTGGATAAATGCTTTCCTGTCTATCACAAAGCTCTTCTAAATTAGTTGGAGGAATTGCTTTCTTTCCAATTGGTTTTCTTGTTTCCTTTAGTTTTACTATCAATACTTGCTTTGGTTGAACTTTTTGTTGTACTATAATTCTACCTGGGAAATCATAGTCTTTATTTTGTATATATTTTAATCCCATAGACTGTGTACTTCTTTGAATTTTTCGGCTATAAATTTTAACTATATAAATCTTTTCGTACACCAAGCATATTAAATACCTCTCTCTACTTTTTCCACTCGGAACAAATACTTTGTGCTGGAAGAAACGTGAAACTCTTCAGTATCACCTTCCTGTATGTACTCAAAATATTTCTTATTTACATAAAACATACGTCCATCTACGCTTAATATATATTTCCCTTTTTTGCTCTTTGGGGAAAATACCTTAAAGGATAATACTCCTCTGTATACTTTTTTTTGTTTATAGATAATTTCTTTTAAAAATTTCCTGTTGGTATATAGCACATAACCCATATAAACAATAGCAAAGAACAGTACGAAAAATATGCTCATATATTCTTTCATTATTAATGGCAAAAGGAAATAAAAACTTCCAGAAATAATTGAAAGTGTAACTGCATGAACAATAAAAGTATCGCTCCTGATATGCAAGAGTTCTTTCATTTCTCTATTATTTAAGTTCAGGTATTTCATATTTATATTATTTTTACATAATTTTTATCTATAAAAAATTTAACAGCTAGAATTAGCATACATAATAATATGCATACGTAAAAACCATCTATATTGAAAAGACGTTTGATAGAAATACGAATTAAAGAATACATAAGATATTTTTTTAACTGCTGCAAAGATGGTAGATGTCAATAGAAATTATTTTATACATTTATATTAAAAACTTACAGCTTTCACACTAAAAAATACCTATTGGCGCGACCATTCTATCCGCGTCTTCTATATAGAAAATATTCTGTTTTCTATACCTATGAAACTACAAATTAAAAAATTAGAAAACTATGTAAAAGTAAGAGTGTGAGCAACCGTACTGAGTAAAAAACAAAAATTTTCAATTATTTCATCGCTGTTGTATTGATGCCTAATGAATACATCAACCCAACCTACAACCGTTAAGGTAATAAAAAATAAGCCTCCTTCGTACATTTTGTATTTCTCTGACATGATTAAAAATTTGTTAAAAAATTATACTCAAAGGTAAATAATTATTTTATAAAATAAAATCTCGAAAGCCGGAGGCTTAAGGGATAGTTAGTCACGTGGCAGGAGCCACGCCCCATCGGTGTTACATACAAACATGTTGCGGAAGAAAAGCTCTTGCAATGGCGAAAAATTAAAGTTTCCAAATAAAGACTCAAGTCAGCCTTTACGCATAAGCAGTCACGAAGGCTGCGCCAAGGGGAGGGAAAGTCTTATTATCAAATAAGAACTTTCCCTTTTAAATAATTTGCCTTAGGTTGTTTTTATTTTTCAAATGTAACAGTCATTACCTGGCCAAGCAAAGTTTGTTTTATAACAAGCTTTGAAGATGTAAAGGTGCTAATGGTCCAAGTTCCTTGCCAATTACCACCTTTGGAAGAATCATTATCAACAATATCTATCGATTCTTCACCATTTAAAACATAAGTAAAAGCACTAGTACTTTTATCTGATTCTTTATAATCAATCCCAGTACAGATAGAATTATTACATTCATTAAAACTTAAGTAAGAACTATCTCCAGGTATATTAGAGCCGTAAAAGTTAGTGTTTGTTAGCATCCATTTACCTGTAATTGTCTTTACAGGAACGACTTCATCTGCTTCTTTCTTAACACAACTGAATAATACACTAACAAGAAATAATAGAGTGAGAGGTTTTAAAAGGTTCTTTTTGATAGAATAATGTTTCATAATATAAAATGTTAAATTAGTTTGTTTGAAATACACCGCAATTTCAAAGATGATTAACTTTATTCAAAATCTATGCCATAAAATAGTAAGCCCCTACTCCGTGTTGCCCCAGTTCTAGTGAGCATATAAATTAAGAAACGAGGCTGTTTGCCGTAGTTTTTTGCTACGTGCCTAACTATACAGTGAGGCGTTTCGCCGTGTAAATATGGGAGATTTTTGTAACAAAAAAATATGCTTGAAAAAACAACCATTAGTCGTAGTAGCTCGGCTGAAAGCCTAGCCGTATAGTTAACCCGATGGCGTGAGGCTGCGCCTCGTGACGAACTATTCCATAAGCCTCTGGCTTGTGCTTCATTCTATTTGCAAGATACTATTCAGCCGGCAGGAGCTTTTTTTGTACAAAAACCGAGGCCATTCTTGGAAGCAATTTTTATTTCCCTATTAATTACAGTTCATTGTAAAGGTTCACAATTAATATTTATATGCTTTCCGTTAATACTGACTCCATTAATACAATTACATTAGTATTGCATACAAACATGTTGCAGGAGAAAAGCGACGGCAATGGCGAAATGACACTCCAGTTACTTGCTAAAAACTAATAAAAATCCCTTATTTGAATAGCATTGAGAAAGTAGAGAGACTTTCTTTAATTTGGATAAATATATGAAAAATAAAAAAAACAAGTGGTATTCTTTCAATGAGCCTGTAAAACCTGTATTAGAAAAAATAAGTATTAGTTTTAGTATTGGTTTAGCTCTAGCATCCTTTTTATTAACATATATAGCTTATGAACATCAGCAAGAAAATAAGGACATGTTCAATTTGTTGAAAAAACAAGAGACTCTAATAAGTAACCAAAACACCCAGATTAATCATCTTGCTAATATCAGCAATTATAATAGGGATATGATTTTCAAACTTGACACAACACAACGTTACATTCTGGATTTATTAAATACAACACAAGCGCAATCAAAATTTGATGAATATTCAAATAGACCTATATTAACCCTTACTGGCACAGCTCTATTATATGACGCAGACATTATTGATGGTTATTCAAAATTTAAATATTCTATTAAAAATAATGGTTTTCGAAATTCTTATAGAGTTAAGACTAAACGAACATGGGTACAAATTGAAAATGAAAAAGCGATAAAAATTTGGAACGAATCAACATATTCAAACCAAATAAGGCAGATATCACCTGGTGAAACGTATGATTTAAATTACCCAATTCTACTGTCTGAAATGGGTAATGATAAATTCTATTCATTTTTCTTAATTATAAACATAGAATATTACGACACTTTAACAAAAAAAACCGAAAGAATTCACATCCTTAGAAGACAACAAAAGTCAAATGGGTACGGAGGTTTCGAAAAAATTATTTTGTACGAAACCACTGAGAAAGAAACAGCTATATTAAAACAATACATCAATAAATAACTATCCATTATGGAGGCGTTTCCCTACTGCAAAATGCAAATAGTTCAATAGGTATACTATAGCCCCCTTGTTTTATCCCGAAGGGATTTAAATCCATAACACTACATTTACAGATGCCTCGGGAAATGTAGTGTTATGGATTTAAACAACCACAAAGTGATTGAATAGTAACAACAAGTTCTTTTGGTCAAACTCAATTTATTCGGTGTAGAAAATTTTATAGTAGTAGTAATAATAGCTACCTTAATTTTTTGAATAATTATATGGTACAAACCTAAAGGACTGCAGATGAAATCATTTAATTGAGTTATTATCTTCTATTATGTCGTTTTAACTTTATTCCCAAAAAATCATATTTTGAATCATTAGTTTTTACATAGTTTTGAACATCAATAAAATCTTCTCCTTTTTTTTCTTTTGTAATACTACCCAAATTCAAATTTTCATATTCTCCCTTTCTAATTCTACCATATAATTTTTCTTGAAAGGTGTTTAAATTTTCAGAAGTAATTCTTCTTATACTTTTTCCAAGTATAGTTTTCAAATCCGCTTCATCATTCTTTTTTAAAGCACTTATTTGATAATTTATTAAATCTTCAAAATTATGATATTCTACTATCATTGTTTCTATGCGGCTTGATATGGTTTTGTCAAGCAAATACAATGTCGTTAAAAGATGTTCAATAATTACAACAGCACTATTTAGTTTTATTTCATCAGGCACTTCTATCTCGTGAATTGAATCATTCCCTAAAAACCTTACAGCATGCAGTCTATCGTATCCACCCGAGCAACTACATATTTTCTAACTGAAAGATAGTTATTTTCTTTGCATAAAAAAAGATATGCAAACTACCTCATCAGAAATGCGCTTGG
>JAYSUZ010000062.1:0-4492 GCA_043718845.1 Cytophagales bacterium | reverse complement strand
TCCTCAAATAGTAGATTCTACAACAGAAATTAGTAGGAGAAGATCAAATATAGATTTTCGTTTTACTCCCAATAAAATTTTATATGAAGATTGTTTATCGGAAAGCTCCATAAAACTGCCAAAGTATTCATCCTCTGAAAATGCAAATAAAGTACAAAAACTCTTATCTGCTTTAAGAAGATTTGAAATCCAGCTTGATAAAAAAGAGGTGTTGCGTACTTTATTTCTTCAAAAATATTCTTCCGAAGATTGTATTCCTCTAATTCGATTTTATGAAGAGTATTATCGTGAAGTCGTAAAAGGAGATGAAAGAAAATGGTTTCAGTCTGCCTCTATTCAAGAGAAAATTGAATCAAATAACGAATGGACGAAAAGATTTTCTGATTATATATGGGAACATCACAAAGAAAATGCAATCAAAGAAATCCGCTTTACATGGAAAGATGTAGAAGCTTCTACTCGTGAACTTCATAATCCATGGATAGGAAAAGAGAAGAAAATTTCTTCAGGTGTTTTGGTACAGCTATATGAAGAAAATAGTCAACTTGTCTGGGTATTAAACTCTAATTTCCCTGGATATGGAAAGTTATTTGGTAGATTTTTTCATCTTTTCCCTGATTGTGTATACCAAGAGGCTCTTATTCAAAATAATTCTTTATTTAAGGATAGCTTATCCGCTGAATGCACAGACGCTTCATTTTTTAATGCTAATATTCATCCTCCACTTTTGGATTATGAGATAAGCATTCCTGGAAGTCATCATCAGTTGAACGAATCGCAACAACTTAAGTTGAAAGATATCGGCGTTAGATTCAATAGTATTAATCATGAGTTAGAATTAATACTTACATCAGATGGTAAGACAATAGAAGTATTTGATTTATGTCTTCAAGGAATCGAGTCTCGTTCAGAATTGTATAAATTACTAGAACAATTTACTAGCGCAGAGTACATTTATTTTAATCATATTAAACAAGCTATTAATTATAAAATTTCTACTTCTACTGAAGCGATAAGAGAAGAGCATTATCAGGGTATAGGTATGTTTCCAAGAATTATCTACGAAGAGACTATAGTATTGCAAAGGCGTTCATGGAAAATTCCTAAGGATAAAATACCAAGAAGAAACGCTATAGAAACCGATTTTGATTATTTTATAAAAATTCAGAAATGGCGTACATTGCTAGAAATACCAGACCATTGTTTTATTAATCTTACTACACCTTTTGAGGTAGACAAGTTGAGTTCCGACGAAAAGAAAAAGCTAGGAGCAGACGATTATAAACCTCAATATATGGGATTCCAGTCTCCATTGCATATTCTCTTTCTAGAGAAACTCATTCTAAGGATTCCAAACTATTTAGTTGTTGTGGAAATGCTCCCTTCTCCAGAGCACCTTATTCAATTAGAGGGGGGAGCATATGTAACAGAATTTTACATTCAATGGAGTGATTTACTTATTAAAAATGAAGGCTTGACTTTGTAATAATGATAGACGAATACATTACATATCGTTGGCTGTCTACTCATTTGTATTATTCTGGCAATTTGCAAGTTTTTTTAAGAAATGCAGTGTATCCATTTCTACAACAACTTATTCATGACAAAAAAGTTAATCAATATTTTTTTATTCGATACTTTGAAAAGGGTACACATATTCGATTAAGGGTTAAGATAAATATAGAATATTCTGATTTTGTAAAAAATGAAATAGAAAATTATTTTGCGAAATATTTTAAGCTCTACCCCTCTGTAAGAAATTTTCTTACGAAAGATAATTCAGACGAAGATTGGTATCATAATGATTCAATTCAATTTATTCATTATGAACCTGAGCTAAATAGATATGGAGGAAACCAGCTAATGTCATTTGCAGAACAGCAATTTTACATATCTTCTAAAACCATTCTGAACTGGATGAAAAAAAATGATTCAAACGACTACGGTGTTTTATTAGGTTTAGGAATTCAGTGCTATATTAGTATACTTTATGCTTTCGGGTTAAGCAAAAAAGAAATTATAGATTTTTCGGAACTAAATTATAATGCTTGGATTGGTAAGGCTTTATATTTAATAGAGGATTGTTCCACAGATATAGCAAAAGAGAAATTAGAAGATAAATTTCGTATACAATATTTTCAACAAAAGGATTATCTCACAGGCTTCATATCCTTATTTTGGGAATGCTTGACAGAAAGGAATAACAAAGAGTTGGAATGGTTGGCTGAGTGGCTTTCTGAACATATTTTACTCTTTAAAGAATATAATGATTATTTTGACAAGAATACCTTGAAAAGCGACAGTCTATCCGATTATCCGAAACCTATATTAAGCATACTGGATAGTTTTATACACATGACTAATAATAGGATTGGGATATTGAATAGAGAAGAAGCCTATATTGCTTTTTTAATTAAAGAAAGCTTAAAGGATACATTGATTTAAGTAGCTTATAGCAAATATTACTCAAATAATGACAATTTTTCAAACACTATACTTCTATTTTCCAACTTTAAAAATTTTATCATTTACTACTCCAAGAAAAGGATAAATGAATACTATATATATTAATGAAACAATGTTGCATATTAATTTATTTATTATATATTTGCAACATTGTTGCATTAAATAACCCAAAATATGAAAAAATATACATTACTATTTATCATTTATAGCGCCATTATATCAGCTGTAAGCGCTCAGGCTTCCTTTACATGGCAAAGCCCTAGTACTTGGTCTTCTGCATTCTTTAGCCTTAGTGTACCTGATGCTAATACAGCCTATGCTTTTGAATATTATAATGGATACATGGGTAAGACAACTAATGGAGGAACTAATTGGGAAATGCAGGATTTAGGAAACTATCGACTCTCGGATAGCTATTTTATATCAACCTCAACGGGTTGGGTTACGGCAGATAGTATGGTATTAAAAACTATTGATGGAGGAACAAACTGGACCGCTGTTAAAGTAAAAGATGGAAATACGATGTTAGAAGCTATCTTCTTCTTAGATGCAATTACTGGATGGGCCGCAGGTAGCAGTTCAGGTGCTCCAGCTATTTTTAAAACCACTAATGGAGGAGCTAGTTGGACACAGCAAAATAATTCCGCATTTGGTTCTTCCTTTACTAAAATATGGTTTTTAAATTCCTCTACTGGATGGGCGGTAGGATATCAAAACGAAATATACAAAACAAGCAATGGAGGAACTACATGGAGCTCACAAACTACACCAGATAATGGTTTGGGATTTATTAGTTTTGAATCCATTCATTTTGTGGATGCTAATAAAGGTTTTGCTGTTCGTGCGGATACCGTGTTTAAAACTATTGATGGTGGTACAAATTGGACTAAAACAATTGGACAACCAAGACAAGATGAATTTACCTATCTTAAATCTGGCGTATTTCTTAATGCCGATTCTGGCTATGTAGCCGATAACTACGGAATGATTTTAATGACAAATGATGGAGGAGATACTTGGAATGCTATTTATCAAGAACCTGATTATAATTATTTTGGAGAACTATTTTTCTTTGATAAAAATACGGCCTTTGCAATAGGAGGTAATGGAACAATTGCTAAGACTAGCGATGGAGGACAAAACTGGGTGAATCAGGTAGTGGGCAATCAATATGCTCATCGCGCTGTGAAATTTCATAACAGCACCATAGGCTGGACAGCTGGTAATGACGGCAATATTTTAAAAACTATTAATGGTGGCTCAAATTGGCAAGAACAAACAAGCGGTAGCGCAGAAAGGCTCTTGAGTATCTCAATTCTTAATGAAGATACCCTTTGGATTTCAGGCAGAACAGGTACTATTCTTAGAACTAATAACGGAGGTAGTACATGGAATAGTCAAAATTCGGGAGCAACAGAACATTTAAACAGAATAAAATTTATCAATAAAAACTCAGGCTGGGCGGCAGGAAATGCAGGTACTATTTTAGTTACTACAAATGGTGGGGATACTTGGTCACCACAATCAAGTGGTCTCTCTACAGCACTTCATTCTGTATATTTTACAGATGCTAGCAATGGCTGGGCAGTTGGGTTTGATGGGAAAATATTGAATACTGCCAATGGTGGTACAAATTGGAACCCGCAAACAAGTGGAACTATTCGACATTTAAAATCTATTTGTTTTATTGATTCGCAAAAAGGCTGGGCAGTAGGCGATACCGCTACAATCTTATATACCATTAATGGAGGAATTACATGGTCGGTAAGAACTCCACCAGAGACCTATTTGGATGGTGATCCCTATAGGCCATTAGATTTATATGAAGTACAATTCTCCGATGCTCAACATGGTTTTGCTGTAGGAAGGTACAATACATTATTTATGACTGTTGACGGAGGTATAACATGGACATATACCAATGTGCCTGCCTTTATATATTCAATAGGGCTAGTAGATAAAAATACAGGTTGGTTAGCAGGATTTGGTATTCTTAAATATACCAATAACCTAGTAACTACAGATA
>JAYSUZ010000061.1:0-4502 GCA_043718845.1 Cytophagales bacterium | reverse complement strand
AATTACGAATCCTGAATCACCGATTTGCGAAATGGCAAGTTCGTAATTATTTTAGTGCAATTTTAACGATATTATGATTTATAATTGTATTTTAGCATGCTTTTTATAAACTAGAGAGGAATATATTAGACTTATTATGCCATTATTAGGGTCATTATTGAGTAAAGGAATAAAGCTCACGCACATCATAGAGCAAGACAAGAAATCACCTTTTGAATACCAAAAAAAGGAGTTGAAGAAACTTGTAAAAACAGCTCGAAATACGCAGTTCGGACAAAACTATAACTTCAGCGAAATTCTTACTAGTTTTGAAAAAAACGAAAGTGAACATTTTTACGAATACTTCTGTAGCAGAGTTCCTGTCTTCAACTACAATAAGCTCTACATAGAGTGGTGGCACCGAAGTAAAGCTGGGGAATCCGATATCTGCTGGCCAGGCAAAGTAGATTACTTTGCACTCAGTTCTGGTACTTCCGATGCTTCAACCAAACATATTCCGATAACCAAAGATATGATTAAGTCCAACAAGAAAACAGGACTTAGAGAAGTATTAAGTTTGGTAAATTACAAATTACCCCGCTCCCTTTTTGGAAGAGGTATTTTGATGCTCGGAGGGAGTATTGACTTAAACAAAGTAGACCATCATTACGAAGGTGATTTGAGTGGAATTCAGGCAAGTAAAATGCCTCGCTGGTTTTTGCCATTTTATAGACCAGGCAAAAAAATAGCACGCACACACGATTGGAACGAAAAACTTAATGAAATTGCCTTAAAAGCGAAAGATTGGGATATTGGTTTTGTGGCAGGAGTACCCGCATGGATACAACTGATGATTGAACGTATTATCGAACACCATAAAGTAGCTAACATCCACGAAATATGGCCAAATCTACATGTGTTTGTTCATGGAGGCGTCTCTTTTGAACCGTATAAAAAAGGATTCGAAAAAGTGCTGGGTAGGCCTATCACTTATATTGAAACCTACTTAGCCTCAGAAGGTTTTATTGCACTACAAACCAGCCCTGGACAAAATGGAATGAGGCTTGTGTTGAACAATGGAATATTCCTTGAATTCATCCCTTTCACAGATGAAAATTTCAACTCAGATGGCGATGTGGTCGTTAATCCCAAAACATTAATGATTCATCAGATAGAAGAAGGCGTAGATTATGCCTTACTCATCACTACAAATGCTGGTTCATGGCGCTACTTGATAGGCGATGTGGTACGATTTACGGATGTTAAAAAATGTAAAATTATCATCTCTGGCAGAACAAAGCATTACCTAAGTCTTTGTGGCGAGCACCTTTCTGTAGAAAACATGAACAGTGCGATCAGCCTTGTTTGCCAGGAATTCAATATCGCTATCCGCGAATTTACCGTTACAGGAATACCTTATCAAAATATGTTTGCGCATAAATGGTATATAGGTACGGACGATGCCGTAAATGCTGAAAAATTGAAACAAAAATTAGACGACTATCTAAAAGAACTTAATGATGATTATCGAACAGAACGTATTGCTGCGCTTAAAGACATATTCATAGAAGTACTTCCTGTTGCCGCATTTTATGATTTCATGGAATCTAAAGGTAAAATTGGAGGGCAAAGCAAATTTCCTCGCGTTATAAAAAAGGACATGTGTGAAGATTGGGAATCTTTTCTTACAACTAATTCATACTCTCTAAATCATTCTACTAACAGTACGAATTCAAATGTTTAGAGCGCTATTAGAAGGTTTTATTTCAGGAATTATCTTGAGCTTTATGATCGGTCCAATTTTTTTTGGACTGCTCCATATCAGTATTCATAAAGGATTTAAAAAAGGCGTCCTATACGCATTTGGTGTAGCCTCTAGCGACACGTTCTTTATTTTACTGACTTATTTTGGTATTGCACGGTTTATGAAAGATCCCTCTTTCCAAAATATAATGACACTGTTGGGGGGCATTATCATGAGCCTTTTCGGTATCTATTATATACTTAAAAAAATACCTACTAGTATAGATGTAGATAAAAAGAAAAAAGAATCCAGCAATTCGAATTTATGGATAAAAGGTTTCATGCTAAATGCCGTCAATCCTTCTGTTTTTCTGTTTTGGATCAGCATGGTCAGTCTTGCAAGTGTAAGTTTTGATAACGATCGATTGTACATTTTCTTGTTTTTTACAGCAGCTATCGCCACTGTTTTTGGCACAGATGTACTCAAAGCCTATATAGCACATAAAATCAAACGCCATTTTACGTCCCAACTTTTAAACAAAATGAATAAAATATTAGGTTTTATCATTCTATTGGCTGGATTAAAACTACTATTCGATTTTTTTAAAAATATGGATTTTTTTGGCTTTTAATTTAAATAAGTTATCTTTACCTACTAAAATAACTACTAACATGAATAAAATCAGACTTATATCCTCTTTAACAATTGCTGTAGTACTCGGATTTATGAGTTCGTGTAATAAAGATAAAGACGATGCTGCTCCGTCTGGAACTGGAAATACTGATTTTCAGGTATATGTCACAAATAACAACAATCAACTTATAGACAGCGCTGTCGTTTCTTTATACGCCTCCCTTTCGGATAGAGATGCTGGTACAAATGTAATCAACAGTGGATCAACAGGTATTCAAGGGTTTGTTTTTTTTAGCGAATTAAGTTCTACTAAATATTATGTATCGGTAAGCGCTACAGATAACGCACTTACAAAATCAGGTAAAGGAGATACTGGTATTCCTATTAAAGAAAAAGACCAATCCGCAATAACAGTAATAGTAAAATAACGAAACTTAATAGTCTTCGTCTTCCACTAAATTTAACGCATTTTGCAATTCATTGTACGTTCTTTGTTGGCCTAACTCTTTGGCAAGTTTCATTCCTTTCTTATAAATAGACTTGCTAACTTCTACCTCTATTTTTTCATACCACTTACCCGCATGATAATAGGTGGCCAAGTAGCGGGAATGATCCTTCAACAACAAGTCGTAAAACAGCTTGGCTTTCGCTGTATCGTGTTTTTCATACTCCAACGCAAGTCCATAAATAGTAAAACTGTCGACCGTGTCTTCTTTTAAAAATTCAAGTAATTGTTCTATTCTGGATTGCTTCATTTTCAAATTTACGTCCTTCTTGCTCTTCGTTTATAGTCCCAAATAAACCTTAATCAAATTTAATACTATTATTTTATAAAATTTATAGTTAAATTAAATTAAGTTTTAGTATTTTAGACCCTTGAAATAAGATAAAAAGACAGAACCATTTAATTTTCCCAATACTATTTACTTATGAAAATATTAGTTTGTATTACAAACGTTCCTGATACTACTTCTAAAATTTCCTTTACGGAAAACAATACAAAATTCAATCCTGCGGGTGTCCAATTTATCATTGGCCCTTACGATGAATATGCGTTATCAAGAGCTATCGAATTGAAAGAAACACTTGGCGGCTCCGTTACCGTTTTAAACGTAGGAGAAATTGATACAGAGCCTACTATTAGAAAGGCTTTAGCTATTGGAGCAGACGATGCTATTCGCGTAAACGCTTTCCCTAAAGATGCTCAATTCGTGGCGGCGCAAATAGCGGCAATTGCTAAAAATGAAAAATACGATTTAATACTTATGGGTAGAGAATCCATCGATTTTAACGGAGGGTTGGTGCATGGCCTTGTGGCAGAACTATTAGGAATCCCATCCGTATCTCCTATTATGAAACTCGATATAGAAGACTCTATTGCCAAAATGGCTCGCGAAATAGAAGGCGGTAAAGAATATGTAGAAGTCCCTCTTCCATTGGTAGCGGGCTGTCAAGAGCCTATTGCCGAATGGAAAATACCCAACATGAGAGGCATCATGTCTGCGCGTACAAAACCGTTGACGGTAGTGGAGCCTATCGCTACCGAAAACTCCTTGACCCTATTAGCGTATGAACTCCCGCCATCAAAAGGAGCTTGTAAAATGATAGATGCCGCAACACCCGAACTATTATTCGACTTACTGAAAAACGAAGCGAAAATTATATAAATTTTGAATTCTAACGTTAAAAACTAAAAAATGTCACTACTAGTATTTATAGAAGGTTTAGAGGGAGAAGTGAAAAAATCTTCTTTGGAAGCGGTTTCCTATGCGGTCGAGCTAGCTAAGAAAGAAGGTGTTACCGCTACCGCTGTAGCTATTGGAAACTATACCACTTCTACGCTCGAAAAATTAGGCAACTTCGGTATTACAAAAGTACTTCATATAAACAACGATAAACTGACTCAGGTGAATGTCATGGCCTATGCCACAGCCATTGCAGAGGCAGCAAAAAAAGAAAATGCGGAAGTAGTACTTCTTCCAAAATCTTCGGCGGTAGACGCCATCGTTTCTCGTCTGGCAATAAAACTTAATGCAGCCATCGTAACGGGTGCCGTAGAGCTACCAGATACTTCATCTGGGTTTAAAGTAAAGAAATCTATTTACACAGGAAAAGCCTTTGCTACCGTAGAACTAACTGCTGCAAT
>JAYSUZ010000007.1:0-11400 GCA_043718845.1 Cytophagales bacterium | reverse complement strand
CATTATATCTTGTTTTTAAGTTTTTCAATTAGGGATTCAAAGTAAGGCTTTTTTTCCGGATTTTTCAAGATTAATTGCTCATAAATATCAATTGCTTTCTCTTTCTTTCCTTGAAGCCCTAGTATTTTAGCAAAATTCTCTGAAACAGGGCTTTTTGATATGGTTATACTTTTGCTCGAAAGGTCTACAGAGTTGTCCGGGAGATTGTTTATGTCAAGTTTTGGGATGCTAGGATCGTTTTTTATGATGAAGTCGATAATAGAACCTTCTTTTCTTTTATTTTTTCGAAATATACCACGTTTTTCTTCCATGAAATCGAGGTATTCTAAAAATAAGGCGCCTTCCGCTTCGATTTCGCTGATCTCGATTACTACATCTTCCATTCGGATAGGATAGCTGGGAAGGGGATTATACTGAAATGCAGCAGGAATCGAAGTTAATTGGATTGGCAATAACTCCGGTGCGGGAACAGGTGTCTGTATAGAGTTATTCGTTGAGGTATCTGCTACTTTTTTTATTTCAGGCGTTATTGTTTTCTGCGTTACCGTTGGGGTGCTAGGAAGTTCGCCCAAAAGCGATTTCAACTTATTCGCTTGGAGTTTGCGTAGATTTTCGGACAACTCGCGAATGATTTGATCTTGAGCGCTCTCTGTAGATTGCGCCGTAGTTATACTAGGCACTTCTGAGGGCTGCACTGTTAATACCTCTAATACCTCTTCTTCTATTATCGTTATTTCAGATACAACTTTGGGTAATTCTTTTTGTACTTCTGTCGTAGGTATTATTGCCGCCTGCTCCTCTATCGGTTTTGGGTGTGGATTTAGTTCTACTTCGAAATTTTTTTCGAAGAGGATTCTTTTGAGATTTTTTCGATCTAAAGTGTATGCCGATGCTTTTTTCACTTTTTGATCAGCAAGCATAGAACCTGTATCGGCTGCTTGCTTAGCAATCAGGATATAAGTAGCTTGGCAGTACGGAAAACCTTGAACAACTTTTTCCAGCTCTAGCAGCTGAGCTGAAGAGATTCCCGAAGGGTTTTTGATGAGTTGTATGAACGTATGCTTATTCAATGCTTACCAGTTTGAGGTTGTTTTTTGAAATATATCCAATACAATTTGATCGAGTATTGTTGGGATTAACGACCCCTCTACTTCTATTTGAGTTTTCTCTTGTGGGTAATCGGTGAAGAAGGAGAAATTTTGATCGAAGTTTTGTTTCGTTTCTTTTGTGTTGGTAAATATGATTTTTACCGTTACGGTTAATCTGTTCGAGCCAGAAGTTTCATCTGCTTTTACCGCTACACCAGAAGACGAAACACTGATTATTTTCCCCTCTAATTTCCAGTCTGCATTTGAGGGCGTCAATAGTAATTTTGTGTTACTTTGGTAGTAAGATTTTAATTTTTCTGTTAAATTTTGAGAAATAGTTGTTGGTCCTTGGCCACTTTCATTGTAAATATTATCAATAGAGATTGTTTTTACATCAGGTGGCACTGCTCCTCCAGTGAAGTTGTATACTCCGCAGGAGGAAAGTGCTAGTCCTATTAAAAGGGAGGTAAATGTGGAAATTATTTTTGGCATATTTTTACTCTTCTAAATTGTATTCTTTTATTTTTCTATAAAGTGTACGTTCAGAAATACCGAGGTCTTGAGCGGCATATTTGCGCTTATTGTTGTTTTTCTTAAGCGCCTTTATGATCATTTCTTTTTCCTTTACATTCAAAGAAAGCGATTCGTCTTCACTTTCTACTTCTATATCGTGTACTTCTTCGTTGGTATTTTGATTGTCGCTTAAAATAAAAGGTTGCGTATTTTCTTTCTTTTTTAAGTGGTAGTTATTTTGAACAAATTCTTCTTCAGAGAGCTCGCTATGGTTGATGTTGTGAAATAATTCTTTGTGGTTATTTAATACTTGATTCCCATGATTTTCGTTTTGCAATACTTCGTATACTAATTTCTTCAATTCGTTCATGTCTTTTTTCATGTCGAAAAGGATTTTGTAAAGTATTTCTCTTTCTGAAAAATCATCGGTCACTCCATTGCCTTTGGTGAGTGCAGGAAGTGTAGGGGTGCTTAAATCAGGAAGGTATTTTATAAGTTGGTCTTTTGTGACTGTCCTATCCGCTTCTAATACAGAGATCTGTTCTGCTATATTTTTTAGTTGACGAATATTGCCTGGAAAGCGGTACCGCATTAATAACTCTTTCGCGTCGTCAGTAAGTTTTATAGGTGCTACTTTATAACGATCGGCAAAGTCGGTGGCAAATTTTCTAAACAGCAATTCAATATCTGTTCCTCTTTCTCGCAGCGGTGGTACGCTGATAGGTACTGTATTCAGGCGGTAGTAGAGGTCTTCTCTGAATTTCCCTTTTTGTACGGCATCAAATAGATTTACATTTGTAGCCGCAATAACTCGAACATCGGTTTTTAATACTTTTGAAGCACCTACTTTTATGTATTCTTTGTTTTCTAATACCCGTAATAGTCGAGCTTGTGTACCAATAGGCATCTCACCTATTTCATCTAGGAATATAGTGCCGCCGTCGGTTTCTTCAAAATAGCCTTTTCGAGCCTCGTAAGCTCCTGTGAAAGAACCTTTTTCATGCCCAAAAAGTTCTGAGTCGATAGTGCCTTCGGGGATTGCTCCGCAATTGATTGCAATAAATTTGCCATGCTTTCGAGCACTTATGGAATGAATAATCTTAGAAAAAGATTCTTTTCCACTTCCACTTTCGCCTGTGATAAGCACCGACATATCTGTAGGAGCTACCTGAACCGCTACCTGAATGGCATGGTTGAGCGCTGCGGAACTGCCTATAATTCCAAATTTTAATTTTGTACTTTGAATCTCTTGACTAAAAGTGTTCATATTACGATTTTTCCAATAAGTGTGCCTTGTGTACTGCTTGTAACTCGGACGTGTACATATTCTCCTTTTTTGAAATTCTCTTTAGGGAATACAATAACTGCATTTTGTCCATTTCTGCCTTTTAAAAATTCTTCTGATTTTTTAGAAAAACCTTCAATCAATACTTTATGAATTTTACCTACTTCCAGTTGATTTAATTCGATAGACGTAGCACTCTGTAGTGCTATGATTTCATCCAGTCTTCTGCTTTTCACTTCAGTCGATACATCGTCGGGATATTTCTTTGCGGCAGGCGTGTTGGGTCTTTCACTGTAGCTAAACATGTAGGCGTAATGAAATTTCACTTCTCTCATCAACGATAACGTTTCTTGGTGGTCTTCTTCTGTTTCCGAACAGAAACCTATAATCATGTCGGTAGATAGGAAACAATCAGCACCGATTATTCTTCGAGCAGCGGCTACTCTTTCCAAGTACCATGCTCGGTCGTAGGTACGGTTCATGAGTTCTAATATTCTAGAGCTTCCACTCTGAGCAGGTAGGTGGATGTAATTGCATATATTTTCGTACTTCGCAATTGTATAAAGGACTTCATCGGTAATGTCTTTTGGATGTGAAGTTGAAAAACGGACTCTTAAGTCAGCGTCAACTAGAGCTACTTTTTCTAGCAGTTGGGCAAAATTGACCTTCTCGTCTCCATTTTCTGATTGCCATTTATAGGAATCAACATTTTGTCCAAGCAGCGTAACTTCTCTATAGCCATTCTCAAAAAGTTGTTGCGCTTCGTTTAGTATTGAATGAGCGTCTCTACTTCGTTCTCGCCCTCTAGTAAAAGGTACGATACAGAAGGAGCACATATTGTCGCAGCCACGCATGATACTAATGAAAGCCGTTACGCCATTGCCTCCAAGTCTAACGGGATTGATGTCGGCATACGTTTCTTCACGGGATAGTAGTACGTTTATTGCCTTATCACCTTCGTCGGCTTCTGCTATTAGTTTTGGTAAATCTCTGTAGGCGTCAGGGCCTACTACCATGTCTATTATTTTTTCCTCTTCTAGTAATTTGGATTTTAAGCGCTCGGCCATACAGCCCAAAACGCCTATTACCAGTTCGGGATTCCTTTTTTTGATTTGGATAAATTGCTTGAGCTTATTGCGTACTTTTAGTTCTGCATTGTCGCGGATCGAACACGTATTTAAGAAAATAACGTCGGCTGTTTCGGCTTTAGAGGTAGTGTCAAATCCATTGTCGTGCATGATGGATGTTACAATTTCACTGTCCGAAAAATTCATCTGACAGCCGTAACTTTCAATATACAATTTCCTTTTTTTGCCTGTATTCTGCTCTACTGATATTCGAGGCAAATCGCAAAGCGCTTTTTCCTCTTCTGTAGGGAGAATTTCGAGATCTTTAATTATCTGCCTCATTCTAACGATTAATTATGATGTAAAAATAGTGAAAAAAATCAACAATGACAAAATGTCAGTAATTTAATATATATATATAAATTACTGCATGAGCTCAATTTAAGGTATTTGCTTTTTAGTCAAACAAACTGAAACTTTCTCCTGGATATATTTTTGGAGCTACTTGGATACATTCAGGATAGTCGTACTCGGAAGAGTTCACTACCTTATGCGCTTGATAGAAACTCATCTTGGAGGATTCATAAGGCGTAAGGAATTCGGCAATTTCTTGGTCGGAGAGTTGTTTTTGAGAGAGCCATTTTTGTTCCATTTCTTGGTTCAAGATTACAGGCATACGCTCATTTATATCGGTTACGAGTTTGTTTGCTTGGGTCGTAATTATGGAAAAAGAATTCACAATCTCTCCTTTTGTGTTTTCCCAGAAATCCCAAATACCAGCAAACGCGAATAGTTCGTCGTTTGCGAGGGTTATTCTAAAGGGAACTTTTGCTTTTCCTATCTTTTTCCATTCAAAATAGCCATCGGCAATGATTAGGCAACGTTGCGATTTTATTGCTTGTTTGAAAGGGGCTTTGGAAAGGATACTTTCAGCTTTAGCATTGATGAGATTTGACCCCGAAGTTTCGTCGAGCGACCAATTTGGAATTAAGCCCCATCTGAAAGAGGAGATTTCATCCGCACGTCGGTTGGTAATAACAGGCACCTGTTGCCCAGCAGCTATATTGTAACGAGCTTTCCATGATTCGGGTACGGATACTCCAAATCGTTTAGAAATTGTTTCTTTATTTTTTGTTAAAGAATACCTCGTACACATTTTTAGTTTGAATTTACAGCTTGAGGCGCAAAGCTATCAATAATAACTTTGATTATCAATAGGTGCCTAAGTTATTATTAGGAATTCAAGTCGAACTATTAGTCTGAGCTAAGCATTAGGGAGACGAGACCAGCCAAGTAAGAAAAAATTAACAAGAAGGCTCCCGCTAGCATTGTAACTAAATACCAAGGAAGTGATGTTAGCGTAAGTAAATAGAATACAGCATAAAATAAAACGAAAACGATGAGTAAACGTGTTAGTATGGTGAAAGGCACTTTTATATCTAATCGTGTATGGGTAAAATAAAGATAACAGCACGACAAAAATATAGTGCTCGCTACGGTAATCCATGCAGATGCTAATGGTCCAAATAAGGGAATAAAAATAAAGTTTCCTATACAATTGATTATAATACTTCCAATAATCATTTTACTTACTTGTTTCTCATATCCAGTAGAAGTGAGTAAGGTGCTATAAATCGCAAATATTCCATGTATTGCAGCAGAAAGGAACAGTATTTTTAGGATTGCAAACATTGTTTGCAATTGCTCTACACTGCTATTTTTCTGTTGAAAGAAAAATAGGTCACCGTAAAAAAATACAAAAACAGCTAAGAATATCATAGGAATAGCCACTACAATTTGACCAAAATTTAGGAGCTTTTGTTTTTCTCTAATGTCTGAATAGTGATACGCAAATTTGGCGAAAAAGATAGGAAGAATAGTCCAAATGTACATCATCGAAGCATCTAGAAATCTATACGAAGCGGCATACAAACCAGCATCGCCATGTCTTTTAATATCTGTCGATATTCGAGACAAATAATCGATTATTACAGAATCAATTTTCTCATTTAGTGAATATAATATAGTGATTACAGCAAAAGGAAGGCTTTGTTTGATAAGGGTATTGAGCTTATCTGGATTTAGTTTAGGTGCTATGTAGTCGAAAAGTTTTATGCTTACTATATAAAAAACAATTACAGTAACGATTAAAGATGCCAATCGTGCATAGATGAAATAATCGATGGTCATTTTTTGAGAAAGCATTATGATCACAAGTAAGATAAGGATAAATTTATCCATGATGGAGGCAGTAGAGTCAATCAAAAAATGTTGATTGGCTTGAAAATTGGCTCTAAAAAAGAAAATTACTTGAACGATGGCTTGTGCAAAACATAGTGCTGTAAGGAAATATATTTCACGCTCTTCATAGCCCATAACCCAGCCTACTATAGCCATGAACAAAGGATAAAGAACAAGCATGGATAATTTTAATGCAAAAATAGTCGAAAATACTTCTTTGATTTTGGAAGGTTCGGAAGCAAGTTTTTTTGTTACATATTGATTTAAACCAATATCGGTGATGGAAGCAAAAATATAGCCCAACGAAAATAAGGCGGTGTAGAGACCAAAATCAACATGCCCAATTTTGTCTTGCACATCATTTTCAATAAATAACCAAACGGGTTTGATTAAAATATTTAGAATAACAACAAAACTTATATTTCCGAATAATTTCCTAATGGTCTTTGTCGTTTAAATTGAATTCAAACATACAAAGTTTTTTGGATACTGAAAGGGTTTCCTTTTGATGATCGCTTCAATTATTTGTTGTACTAAATCGAATATAGGCATTTTTATTGTATAACTATTTGGTATTTAGATGTATTCATGCGCTCTGAAGGAACTATTTTTGATGTTTAAAATATCGCCTTATTATATTATATTTGTGCCTTAAGAACGTATTTTAGTAGAAATAGAGAATGAATCCATCCATTAAAGATAAATACCAACCTGTAATAGGATTGGAAGTGCATGCGCAGTTAAGTACAGGGAGTAAAATTTTCGCTTCTGATTCCACTGAGTATGGGAATATGCCCAATACTAACATTAGTGTTATCACGCTAGCACACCCAGGTGTATTGCCGAAATTAAATAAAAAAGTAGTAGAGTATGCTATAAAAATGGGCTTGGCATGTGGGTGTGAGATCAATAGGACTAATTTTTTTGATCGTAAAAATTATTTCTATCCCGATCTTCCAAAAGGGTATCAGATTACTCAAGATAAAGCACCGATATGTATTGGAGGAGCGTTTACTATTAAAACAAAAGACGGCGAAAAATTGATTAACTTGAATCGTATTCACATGGAAGACGATGCGGGTAAAAATCTTCACTTAGAAGGTGAAACGGATACACTCGTAGATTACAATAGGGCGGGAGTACCGCTTATAGAGATTGTTACAGAGCCCGATATTCGCACGTCGGAGGAAGCAGTAGTGTTGCTCACCGAAATTCGTAAGCTTGTTCGATATTTGGATATTTGTGACGGTAATATGGAAGAAGGCTCCCTTCGTTGTGATGCTAATATTTCGGTAATGCTGAAAGGGTCTATTGTTTATGGAAAAAAAGTAGAGGTCAAAAATATGAACTCTATTCGAAATGTCCAACGCGCAATTGAATTTGAAATCGAAAGACAAATAGCCGAACTTGAAGCAGGAAATACTATAATTTCCGAATCCCGCCAATTTGATACTGTAAACTTTACTACGCATAGTATGCGTACCAAAGAAGAACTGAACGATTATCGTTATTTTCCAGAACCAGATCTTCAGCCGTTGAAAATTTCTGACGAGTGGCTGCATAGTATTCAAGCGGCTATGCCTACATTGCCACAGCAACTCGTAGATAAGTTTGTAAATGAATTTGGATTGCCAGAATACGATGCGTTGGTAATTACAGATACCAAAGAAATAGCCTTCTATTTCGAAGCGCTATGCAAGCATACAAAAAATTACAAAGCGGCCTCCAACTGGATGATGGGACCTGTGAAATCTTATTTGAATGAATTGACAATGAGTATTTCGCAGCTTACAATTACTCCTGAAGTACTGGCGGAGCTAATCGCTTTGGTAGATTCGGGAAAGGTGAGTTTTGCTACTGCTGCAACTAAAATTTTCCCTGAATTAACAAAAGCCGACGGTCGCTCTTCGTTTAAAATAGCGGAAGAACTAAATCTTATTCAAGACAGTGATTCGAATAGTATCCGCCCTATTATCGAAGAAGTATTGGCTAAATACCCTGAGAAGGTAGCAGAATACAAAGCCGGTAAAAAAGGGCTACTAGCCATGTTTATGGGCGAAGTAATGAAAGCTACAAAGGGTAAAGCCGATCCAAAGGTGACTACACAGCTTATTACAGAGATCTTAGGAAATTGATTTTGAGGGGAGGATTTGATGATTTGAAAATCGAAGTAGGGTCAAATAAAAAAAGTAGTTTGCCGTTATACCCCTGATTGAATTATTAAACTATGTTTTTAGTGCAATCAATTATCAAATTATTAAATCGAAAAATTAGTAACTAAAAAATGCAAAGACCAACTATCCTTTGGGCGGACGACGAAATAGATTTATTAAAGCCTCATATTATCTTTTTGACGAGTAAAGGCTATGATGTAGAGCCTGTTGTTAGCGGTGCAGATGCCGTAGAAAAAGTTAAATTACAAAAATTCGACCTCGTTTTTTTGGATGAGAATATGCCAGGGATGAACGGACTCGAAGCACTTAGTCAGATAAAACAGCTAAAGCCAAATCTTCCTGTGGTCATGATTACAAAAAATGAGGAAGAACATATTATGGAAGATGCTATTGGTGCTAAAATTGCCGATTACCTTATCAAGCCAATTAATCCTAATCAAATACTTTTATCCATTAAAAAGATACTTGACAATAAACGTCTTGTAGAAGAGAAAACAAACCTTAATTATCGTCAAAATTTTGAAGAGCTAAGCTCCTCTTTTTCTGATAAACTTAGTCATGAAGAGTGGATAGAAGTATATAAAAAAATAGTTTTCTGGGAACTAGAAATCGATCGCACGCAGAATAAAAGTATGGCGGAGATTATTGATATGCAGAAGACGGAAGCGAATAATAAGTTTTGTAAATTCATCAAAAAATCATACGAGGAGTGGCTTAATAATGCGAATATTTCTAGGCCATTGCTCTCTCATCAGTTAATGAAGAAAAAGGTATTGCCCTTACTGGAAGGTGACGAGCCGGTGTTCTTCTTATTAATCGATAACCTTCGTTTTGATCAATGGAAAGTACTCGAACCCATTATTACCGAATATTTTAATATAGAAGAAGAGTCTGCTTATTATTCTATATTGCCCACCACCACTGCATATTCTCGAAATGCTATATTTTCAGGTATGATGCCTTCTGAAATGGAGAAACAATACCCAGACCTTTGGGCAAATGAAGACGACGAAGGTGGGAAAAATAATTTTGAAGAAGATTTTTTGAAAGCACAACTGCTCAAAAACAAATTGGATATAAAAAGTTCTTACCACAAGATTCTTACCGTAGAGCAAGGAAAGGCTTTGGTGAATAGTATTAATAACCTGATGACAAACAGACTCAATGTAATTGTCTACAATTTCGTTGATATGCTTTCTCATGCCCGCACAGATATGGCGATGATAAGAGAGCTGGCGCCCGATGAATCCGCCTATCGCTCCATTACAGAGTCTTGGTTTCTGCACTCTTCCTTGCTTGACGCATTGAAGAAGATAGCGATGAAGAAAGCAAAGCTTGTCATCACTACCGATCATGGTACTATTCGTGTAAAACGACCTTATAAAATAGTAGGAGATAAAACCGTTAATAATAATTTACGGTACAAAGTAGGTAAAAATTTAACCTATGATGAAGGGGGTGTATTGACTGTGAAAAATCCTGAAAGGTTCTTTTTGCCAAAGAAAAGTATGTCTAGTAGTTATGTTTTTGCAATGGAGGATAGTTTTTTTGCATATCCCAATAATTATAACTATTATGTAAATTATTATAAGGATACCTTTCAGCACGGAGGAATTTCTTTGGAAGAAATGATATTGCCGTTAATTACTTTATCGTCAAAAAAATAGCCTACTTAATAAGAAAAAATATGAAAAAACAACTCAAAGAAAGCATGGAATCTATAAAAGAATTTATGCGCAAAAACACGTTGCTTATTGTATCCTTAAAAGTGCTAAAGCTGTTGATTGTGTTTTTTCTATTTTCCTGTGGAGGAAAACCGGAGTCCTCCAAAACCCCCGATACTATACGTGTAGATTCTATAAATGGAAATGCACCTAGTGATAGTGTTATTTATAGAAATGAAGAGGAAGAGGTAGAAGAAGGGGAAGAAGAAGATAGTGGAAATTCGTTGGTTCCTCAAGAGTCTTAGATTTGAAATAATATACTTAAATGGAAATTGAAGATACGTGCGAGCTTGAACTATCAAGTTCGCTAGAAAAACTTTCAGAGGTTGCCGAACAGGTTATTTTATTTTCTAAAAATACTAGGGTTTGGCTTTTTGAAGGGGCAATGGGAGCAGGGAAAACTACCCTTATTAAAGCTATTTGTGCAGCATTTAAAATCAATGAAAATGTAACGAGTCCCACCTTTTCATTGGTTAATGAGTACCATAATGTAAAAGGCGAAATATTCTACCACTTTGACTTTTATAGAATAAAAAATGAAGTCGAGGCTTCGGATATAGGCGTAGACGAGTATTTCTATTCTGGAGATTATTGTTTTGTAGAATGGCCTTCCATGATACCATCATTACTCCCAGACGATTATATTTATATAGAAATTGATATTGTTTCCGAAAATGAAAGAATAATACGTTTGCGGAAGGTTTAGTGTTTAGGGTTTTAAAGTATAAAGTTTAAAGTTTAAAGTTTGAAAAAATACACTACGAACTCTAGACACAACGATACGATTGATAAATTGATTACATTTAAAGGTGAAAAAAACACAAGACAACCACTAACCACTAAACACTAAACCCTAAACCCTAAACCCTAAACTTTAAACTCTAAACTCTAAACTCTAAACCTTCAACCCTAAACCTCCCCTCCCTAAAACGTGAAAGCAAAAATACAATCACTCGCCAAAGAAGCAGCGCTCTATCCTCAAGAGAAGTTTATGAAAGTGAGCGGCAATGCAACCGTTCTAACAATAGGAATCCCAAAAGAAACAGAAGGGGATGAAAATCGTATTAGCCTTACGCCTGAGGCGGTAAGTATTTTGGTAAATAATGGACACGAAATTTTGATACAAAGTGGTGCGGGAAGTAGCCCTAAGCTTAGCGATCGGGATTTTAGTGAAGCGGGAGCGAAAATTGTGTATGCGGCAGAGGAGGTTTTTTCGGCTGATATTGTATTGAAAGTAGACCCTCCTACACCTGAGCAAATAGGGATGATGAAAATGGGGAAAACGCTTATTTCTGCCTTGCAGGTAGG
>JAYSUZ010000060.1:0-2081 GCA_043718845.1 Cytophagales bacterium | reverse complement strand
GAGCGCGAAAGCCCTATGGTAACGGAGTCTACCTTGCAAGATACGTTGATGAATCAGCTTGGCTTTTTAAAGTTGGATGAAAGACAAGATCAAGTAGCTCGGCAGCTTATAGGCAGTATAGACGAAGACGGTTATATACGACGTGAACTAGAATTGATGGTAAACGATTTGGCCTTTTCTCAAAACATTGAAACGTCTATAGACGAGGTCGAAAGTATTCTTTTCAAAATTCAGGGCTTTGAACCCGCTGGTATTGGTGCTCGTAGCTTGCAAGAATGTTTGTCGTTGCAAATAGAACGAAAGGATATAGCCGACCCTGAAGTATTGATAGCGGACAGAATAGTAAACGATTGTTTTGATGAATTTACAAAAAAGCATTACGATAAAATTCAGAAAAAACTGAACATTACAGAGGAAGAACTAAAAGAAGCTATCGCTATTATTACCAAGTTAAATCCCAAGCCTGGCGGTGGATCTGGAAACGATGTAAAGTCTCAATATATAATCCCTGACTTTCTACTATTCAACAACAATGGCAAAATTGAACTTACCTTAAATTCTAGAAATGCACCAGAATTAAAGGTAAGTCGCTCGTACAAAGAAATGTTTCAAACCTACGACAAGGCCACGAGCAAAGATAAAAAAATGAAGGAAGCGGTAACCTTTGTAAAGCAAAAATTAGACGCGGCCAAATGGTTTATAGACGCTATCAAACAACGTCAAAACACCTTGCTTATCACGATGGAATCTATCATAAAATACCAATATGACTTTTTCTTGGAAGGCGATGAAAGTAAGTTGAGGCCAATGATTTTAAAAGATATTGCTACGGACATAAACATGGATATTTCTACTGTTTCGAGAGTAGCCAATAGCAAATCCGTACAGACCGATTTCGGCATTTACCTTTTAAAATATTTCTTTTCGGAAGGTATCGCTACCGATTCGGGAGAGGATGTAAGTAGTAGAGAAGTAAAACACATCCTGAAAGAAATCATAGAAGCCGAGGACAAAAAGAAACCATTATCCGACGAAAAACTAGAAGAAATGTTGAATAAAAAGGGGTACAACATAGCTCGAAGAACGGTTGCAAAATACCGCGAACAATTATCTATATCCGTAGCTCGACTACGAAAAGAATTATAATATTTCAACGTGAGAAACTATTCGAAATTAAAAAAATTAGTACGGCTATACAGAATTCTTTCGCTAGGAATTACGGGATTGTTTCATCCGTTATTGCTGCCTACTTATATTTTTATACTTATTGGTTATTTTGCTCCGCTGGCTATAGCGCCGTTAAATACCCTTGAAGGCAGAAGGTTCTTAATTGGATTGATATTTTTATCAACATTCTTTTTACCTTTCCTATTGCTGTCGTTGTACATCATGATCCAAAATACACGCTGGACAATGAAAAGCTTTTACATGGAAAATTCCAAAGAACGCGTTTTCCCTTTATTAATAATTAGTTTTTTCTATGCGGTATTGATTTATTTTATCAAAATGACCCCACAATTAAACGACATACTATTGATCGTAATGTGCTGTACTACTATTTCCGTACTGACGATTGCTATAGTAAGCAATTTCTGGAAAATCAGTGCACATGCGGTGGGTATAAGCGGTATGATTGGAATCTTGGCAGTACTAAATAATAAGATTCCTGATGCCGCCTTATTTGTTCCATTAGTAGTACTTATTATAGCTGCTGGATGCCTTTTTAGTGCACGTCTGTACCTCAATGCCCATACCCCCCGTCAAATATGGGTTGGGTCGGCTTTTGGTTTATTGATTAGTGGAATTGGTTATTTTTTTATATAACTTGTCTTCGAAAGATTTATACTGTAAGATTTTTTATTATACAGCAGTATATTTTTTTTCCTTCTAACTAATCATGCGCAATCACTATCTTTTTAATCCGTACACTATCGTTTAGCTTAAGTTCAACGATATACATACCATTTGGCAGGGAAGAAATCGCTATAGATTTATTTTCTTCCATTGGATTAAAAAATTTAGAAGCCAATTTTCTTCCCGAAAAATCATATAGTGCTATTTCTGATACCGCCCCTTGTACA
>JAYSUZ010000059.1:0-4510 GCA_043718845.1 Cytophagales bacterium | reverse complement strand
TTATTGTAAAATATATCAAATGCCATGGCTTCGGCTTTGGTCACAAATGGCATATCCTCCGGATGTATCTGATCCAAAATATCCTGAAAGGTGGCAGTGGATGGATCAAGACCATGAATTTCCTCTATGAGTGGACTCATGTATTTTATCTTCCTGTCAAAAAAATCAACGATATAAAAATAAGAAGGTCCGCTGCTGAATTCGGAGGCAATTAACTCGTCAAATTTTGTAGACTCTACAACAATATAGGACTTTGCAATTTTATCATTCTCTCTGTCCCATAAGTTATGTAAAAGCTGTGAATTAGGTTTCATAAGAGTTTTGTATTCAGTATTCCATTATAAATTTTTTATGCCATTGCTATAAATACTTTCTGATTTCTTCAGTAAGGCTTATTGGTTTTTTAGGTAATACAAACTTACCATTTAAAAAGAAGTAAAAAAATACCCATTTATGGGTATAGAGGAAAATAAACTCAGATGGCACAACGCTGCGCCTCGTGACGAACTATTCTATAAGCCTCCGGCTTGTGCAGATTATATGGACCAACCTTACTAGCAACTATAAAACACTGCATAAACAACAACCCTACAATGAGGCTTCGTTTTATTTTGCTGTGCGCTGTTTTACTTTTGCTCATTTATTACTTTTTTTATACTTTTTTTTAGTTGTAACTTCACTCTAAACTCAACTCCACGGTTTCATAATGACAGGTGCTTTGTCAGGGGACCAATGCTATTCAAATAAGGAAGCCTATATTTATTGCAGTCCTATTGCCTATCGGCAAAACAACATAAATGTTATTCAACAATACGAAACCAAACCGTAAACAATCCCAAACGAGAGATATTCCTTATTTGAATAGCATTGGTCAGGGGACAAAGCACGGAGTAGACGTAAACGGTACAGACCCTCCATCTCTAAGCCGAATTACTGTAAAGTTGACTAATAAAAATACACAATCAAATTTTTTCGTACCTTTACAGTCCGCTTTATTAAAATCAAAAGGAAAGAATACATGGAACAAGTAGAAAAGAACACGATAGCATTGAATAAATTTATAGCCCAACTTAAGAATAAGGTAATGTTATTGAGTGGCGATACGCAATTTTATGGGAATGTGATTTTTAATTGCGCTGGAAATACCAAAGAAGACCTTGTGCGTATAAATATCCTTACTGGTCATCATCAAGGGAAAGTATTGTTGATTGATGCAAATGGAACGTTTAAAGATTTATTTGTACGGTTTATCCCAAATAGTCAAGATTATGAATGTACAGCGGAAGGGGTTTTAAAGATTTCTGATACTTCAGGGAAGTCTAAAATAGGAAACTACGAGGTGCTTATCCAAGAGAAATAGGAAGGGCATAGAAGGCGGTAAGTTGCGTAAATAGTCAAATTTGAAGATAGAAACGACTACTCATTTTTTTTAGCGTTATAAGTGGGTTAATAATAAGAATTTAGTGTAGCTTAGGGTATTATTTAAGTAGAAATAGACCTAAGAACCATAAAAGCTGTTATACTATGCCACTTACTCCTCATTCTGGTCCGTTAGGCAGGAAAGCTGCTGCGCACTTGTTAAGACGGGCTACCTTTGGAGCCAATAAGCAAGAAATTGACACCTTTGCCTCCATCGATGCCAGTACGGCTATTCCTCTTCTTTTTACGAGTACTACCCTTCCTTCAGCGCCTGTATTGCCAGGAGGAGCAACATGGGTAACACTGCCGCCAAATGGTACCGAAGACGAGAACGACCTTCAGCGGTATTTGGTTAGTTGGTGGCTAGGCGTTATGTTAAATACCGGTGTTTCAGCCGCTACTAAACTTGCATTCAGCACAAGAGAGAAGGTAACATTTTTTCTTCATACCCATCTCACTACTATTCAAGAGGTGGTTAATAATAGCAGGGCGCTGTATTTTCAGAATGTGTTATTGCGCAACTATGCTTTCGATGGCGTAGCAGACCCTAAGATTTCATTAAGGGAGTTGACAAAGAAAATTTGCATAGACAATGCGATGCTCGTTTTGCTGGATGGGAAGCTGAATGTGAAAGGGAATCCTAATGAAAATTATGCACGCGAACTGTTAGAATTATATACCATAGGAAAAGGATTAAACGGTCAGTACCCTGCTACGGGAGTTACCGGCGATTATTTTTATTTTACAGAATACGATGTGCAGACTGCGGCAAAGGTTTTGTCTGGGTATGATTTTGACAATACGTTTACGACCATAGATGCGGATACGCTCTTGCCAAGAGGTAAAATAAAAGTTGGAGGAAATACACTGCCTAATCAACACGACAATACGGTAAAACAATTCAGCGCGCGTTTTGGCAATGGGACAGTGACTCCTAGTGCGGCATTGATGAGTGGGGTGCAGCCTACAGAGGCCAGCATGCTGGATGAAATAGACCAACTGATAAACTTACTTTATAACCAACCCGAAACGGCAAGAAATATCTGCCGTAAACTCTACCGATTTTATGTTTACCATGACATCTCCGCCACTATCGAGAGTACGATTATTGCGGATATGGTAACTATATTCACGGCAAATAATTATAAAATCGAACCGGTGATTCGCGCATTACTTCAAAGTCAGCACTTCTTTGATTCGGCGGATGCGAGTATTGACAACGACAATTTTGGGGCAATCATAAAAGCACCTCTTGGGCTTGTAGCCGAAACATTAAATTTCTTTGAATACCAATTGCCCGATTATACCACACAGTCGACCGCCTTTTATTTAAAAGCGGAAAACCTCTTAGGCAAACTACAAGACCAAGGGATGAATCTGATGAGCCCCTTTGATGTAGCAGGGTATGAGGCGTACCATCAATTTCCATTGTACCATAGAATGTGGATCAATACGAACGCACTTACGCAGCGGTACAAATTTATACTTGATACCATGACTACTGTCAATATGGCTGCGGACAATGTAACGATAGACTTACTCGCATTCATGCAACTGCGTTTTGCTGCCAATGCTTCTGATCCAGATGTGTTTATTCGGGAGTTGGTTTCTTATCTATTTCCGATGTATAACGAAGGGCTTGAAATAACGACAGAAAGAATAAACTGGTTTAGGCTAGAGTTTTTCAAGCTTGGTCAAGCACTGCCACAAGGGCCGTTAGTATTTTGGCAGTTTAGCTGGGCAAATGCGAATACACTACCTGCAAGCAAGGAAGATGCACGCGGTATGCTACAAGATCTCTTCAATGCGATGTTACAGTCTCCAGAATTTCAACTAAGCTAACACTCTAAATTTCCAAGAACGATGAAAAGAAGAGATTTTATCAAAAATGTTTCCCTGCTAGGAGCGGCGCCCTTTGTATTGAATGGTATTCCACTTAGTCTCATGGCAGGCAATCTAGATTTGCAGAAGATGGCCGCCGCTTGTCCGAACGACCGTGTATTGGTGATACTACAACTTCATGGAGGAAACGATGGCCTTAATGCGGTAATTCCAGTAGCCGATTACGACAACTATCATAATGTAAGGGCGAATATTGCTATCCCCGAAAGTGGTGCTAGGAAATATATAAACTTGGACACAGCGATTGGAGTAGAGCGCCAAGTGGGCTTACACCCCGATATGATAGGGATGAAAAGTCTTTATGATCAGGGAAAGCTAGCTATTGTGCAGGGGGTGTCGTATGAAAATCATAACCAATCGCATTTTAGAGGTCGGGATATTTTATTTATGGGAGGAGGTTCCAACGACTATCTAAATTCTGGATGGGTAGGCCGCTACCTGAAAGATAAATATGCGCCAGAAGTTTATCCTACAGATTTTCCGAATGCAAACATGGAAGACCCGTTGGCCTTAGAGTTTGGAAACGAGATATCTTTAATTTTTCATCAAGGAAATAATATTCCAACGTCTATTTCTATTCAAAACCCACAACAATTTTTTGACTTGGTGGAAATATTGCCTGGCTTTGAAGACGTGCAAGGAGTGGACCCAAGAGGTACTCCTCCTGCGGGCTTAGGCAATTCTCCTTATGGAAAAGAAATGGAATGGATACTTGGCCTAGAACAAAAAACGGATGAATACGACGATCGATTACTACAGGTTTACAATGCAGGAAAAGCGTTGGATCCTCATGTTACCTATCCTTCTACCTATCCTTTAAATGCGCCTGCGAGGTTTAGAGACAACCCTCTTTCTTCACAGTTGCAAATCATCGCTAACCTTATACACGGCGGTTGTAAAACAAAAGTATACCTTATTAAATTAGGGGGATTTGATACCCATGCACAACAAGTAGAAAGTTATGATGCTACGATGGGTGTACATGCGGCATTGCTGTATCATATTTCTTCTGCTATGAAAGCCTTTCAAGACGACCTGAAAGCACGGGAGCTTGAAGATAGAGTGTTGTCTGTAACATTGTCTGAATTTGGGAGACGGATTCACTCCAACGGAAGTTATGGAACAGATCATGGTATTGGCGCGCCACTCTTTATATTCGGCAAAGGGGTATTGCCAGGACTAACGGGAA
>JAYSUZ010000058.1:0-10520 GCA_043718845.1 Cytophagales bacterium | reverse complement strand
CCTAGCCCAATATAAAACAATAGTTGAGCACTGATTTGTGCCCCCAAAAGGATTTTATGTGTCCATTTATACGCTGTTCCAGCCGAAAGGTGCCTTCTTTTTTGTAGAAACCATAAAAAATAAGTTTCCTTTGGTATCGAAACTATATGCGCTTCTTTATCCACACAAATTCCAACCGTATCTTTTTGGGCTACATCTCTTATAAAAAGGTCATCGTCTCCTCCTGTCCTATTAATATGTGTACTAAACCCTTTATTTTTTACAAAAAGCCTTTTTTTGTAAAGTAAATTTCTACCCACACCCATATAAGGAACTCCCGCTAAGGCAAAAGAAAAATACTGTATAGCCGTATAAAGTGTTTCGTATCGGATCAAAATGTTAAGAAAACCCTTTCGGTAAGCGTAGGGTGAATAGCCCAATACAATTTCCTTCTCCTTTCCCAAGGCTTTGACCATCGAAGCAACCCATAAATCTGAAACAGCAGTACAATCGGCATCTGTAAGCAAAATCGTTTCATACTCAGCTTGCTCTATAGCGCACGTAAGTGCATATTTCTTAGCATTTTGACCTTCTTTCGTAACCGCTATCCGAAAAATTTTGAACCTACGGTCAAAGGCGTATTTTTTTTCGAAGTATTCAAAACTCCCATCTTCCGATCGGTCATCGGCTATTATTAATTCGAATTTTTCATACTGCTGTTGCAAAACAGTTGGAATAAGCCGTTTGAGATTTTCGAACTCGTTGTGCGCGCAGACTATAATCGAAACAGGCGGACGCACCAAATCCAAGTCTACCAAAACGGTCTCTTTAGCTATAGGTATCCATAAGATTCTTGCATAAAAGAATAGAAAATAGAACAACTGTATGCTCGTAGAAATGACTAATATATATAAGACAGCAACCACCTTGATTTTAATATTTGACTAAGGTAGTTAAAAAAATAATGCTGATTATATAGATTATTAAATTTCACCAACTATTTCTACTCGGCAAACGCATAACGCACCAAAATACTTATATCCGAGTTTCTTCCCTTATCATCGCTGCACGATATTTTTATTTTTCCTTCCGTCGGTTTGATAAATATTTTCTCCTGCGCAAGTGCCTCTTTGTAAAATTGATTGTTGATGTACCAAAATACTTTTTTCACTTCGTTGTGCGTAGTGCACTTCAACGCTATCTCTGCTGGATCATCTTTGTCTACGATATATTCTTTGTTGTTTACAGGCGTTATTATTTTCGGGGCATTAGACTCTTGGATTCTACTACAACGTGGATTGTGCTCGGGTATCGCTTCAAAATTTATTCCTTTAGAAGTATAATAATCAATAAGTACCGCGGGAAGATTGGGGTATAACTTTTTGCTATACCCTCCCTCTGGCAAACAACGGTTACAATAACTGTAACGCTCATCTGCTGAAATGAAAATCGGCTTCAAGTGTTCGCATTTTTCTGCCGTAGAAACATTCGGAATATAATAATCAACTACCGTATGCGCACAATTTTCGCTGGGCAATTTTCCCGTTTCAGGACACACGAATCTAAATTTTAAATCGTTGGGTTTGAAAAACCAATTGTTGGTAGAATTATAATCTATGGTATTGAAAATTTCAAACAACAAAGGCGTAGCAATATCCGCTCCGGTAAGGTCTGGAACACCTTCACCAGAAAAATTTCCTACCCAAACCGCAACGGTATATTTCTTATTATACCCTATACTCCAAGCATCTCTTCTACCATAGGAAGTCCCTGTTTTCCATGCTATAAGTGGCATGTGATAACTGTTCAAATAGTTGTTCGGCAAGTCGGGACGAGTAATTTTGGTGAGCATATCGGTAATCATATACGCCGACATAGGCGAAATAAGTTGGATACTTTGCGTTTTTGAATCTGCCTTTATATAACGAAGAGGGAATAATTTTCCTGAGTTGGCAAACGCACTATAAAGTCGTGCCATCTCTTCCAACGTTACGCCACAGCCTCCTAATATCGTAGATAACCCAAGTCCTCCTGCTTCTTTGGCTACTTTTTTGAATCCCGCATTTTTAAGTTTTTGGACAAATTTGGGCACCGAAACTTCGTTTAGCAATTTCACCGCAGGTACATTGAGCGAATAGGCCAACGCTGTTTCTACCGTTACTTCTCCGTTAAATTTTTTATCGAAATTTTCTGGGGCATACCCATCAAAATCAGTTGGTACATCCTGAAGAATAGTCTTTGGCGTAATCAATCCTTCGTCACAGCCTATAGCATAAATAAGCGGCTTCAATGCACTCCCTGGAGACCTTATCGCCCTAACGCCGTCTACCTGACCGGCATGCTCTGTATCCAAAAAATCAGGCGACCCAAGGTACGCTTCTACCTCCATCGTTTGATTATTTACAATTAAAACAGCTGCGTTATGAATATGTTTTTGTTTGGTACGCTGGATATAATTATAACTAATCTGTTCTAGTTGCTGTTGAATCGTATTTTTTATACAGGTATGAATAATTGCTTCGTTGGGATACTGCTGCGCTAAACGGTTGGCGAGGTGCGGTAGCTGCTTAGGTGCACTCAGGCGTTTGGCTTCTATAGGCTCTGCAATAGCGGTTTCAATGTCCACATCCGAAAATAAGGTGGCTTCTTTAAACCTTCGCAACCATTTATTGCGCTCTACTTTCAGGCGCTCGTTGTTTTTACCAGGCTTAAGAGAGGTAGGCCTATTCGGAACAATCGTAAGTGCTGTAAGTTGAGCCAAACTTAGATGGTTAGGAAGTCGACCAAAATATAAGACAGAAGCCGATTTTACCCCTTCAATATTGCTGCCATAAGGCACTAAGTTGATATAAAGCTGTAGAATCTCGTCCTTACTCAATAGCCATTCCAGCTGCATTGCTCGGAAAATTTCGATGCATTTGGATCCATAAGTACGGCCTCTTGGCTCTAAGAGACGCACTACTTGCATCGTAATGGTAGAAGCCCCAGAGGTTTTTCTTCCTTGGCTGCTATTTTTAAACAACGCCCTTACAATAGCCATAGGATTGACTCCTGGATGATAATAAAAATACCGATCTTCCTTAAACAGCAGTGCCTCTTTAAGTTGTGGCACAATTTCTGAAAGCTCTGTTTTCATCCGCCACTTATCGTCCTTACTAAGAGATGTATGAAGCACCGTGCTGTCTCCAGCCACAATAAGTTGAGAATAGGAAACGTTTATGCTAAAAGGAAAGATCAGATTTAGAATAAAAAACGAAACGATAGGCAACAAAAAAAGCAACGTGGAAAAATATAGTTTTTTCTTATTGACCTTTAACTTGTGTATTAACATTCTAACTGTTATTTTTATAGTATAAAATTATTACAAAATTTGGAATAATAGCTTAAAATATGAATAAGAACAAACTATTAATTTTATTTATACTCCGATTAGTCATTTTTGGACTGTTTGTATTATCTGGTGTTTTGAAATTAGTTCCTTCTATTGTTCCGTTTGAAAAACAATTGGTAGACTTAGGGCTCGTAGATTGGTGTTTGGCACCCTACTTGGCTCGTTTTATCATAGCCCTAGAACTTGCCTTAGGAATCGCATTTTTACAATCCAATTACCTTAGAAAAATCGTAATTCCGGCTACCGCCTTTTTACTAGTGGCTTTTTGCATACACCTCTGCATTACTATATATACTTATGGTGCAAACTCCGGCAACTGCGGCTGTTTCGGACAACTCATCCCAATGACTCCTTTGGAAGCGTTGATTAAGAATATACTAACACTTGGCATTTTAGCCTATTTGTACCTAAATTATAAAGAAAAAGAAAAAAATAACAGCCTTATTTTAGTGATCCTTTACCTGCTAGCAAACTTAGCACTCTTTATCTTTTATCCATTCTGCCCTTGCACTTCAGTCAAAACCGATGAACTCGACATCGTTGTAACACTTCCTACAGACACCACAACCCGTGCTCTTGACGATAGTTTAAACTTAGATTCGATAAGCGGACCACAAAAAATTGAAGTCCTCACTCCTATCAAAAAAGGAGTATTGGTAGATACCATCAAAAAAATAATCCCCCCTGTAGTGTTAGGAGATGCCTTGTGTCTAGTGAAGAAAATTTCAACGTATGCACCTTTCAAAAAATTTAGCGATGGAACAATAGCGGACTTGGACGAAGGACGGAAAATTGTAACACTATTCAGTCTTGAATGTGAACACTGTATGGAAACTGCTAAAAAACTAGGCGAACTTGCCAAAAAACGTAAGCTACCCACTACCGTATTCCTTTTTTGGGGCACAGAAGATCAGGTAGAAAATTTCTTTAAAGTGGCACAATGCCGATTCCCATACAAAATAATTGATCCCTCTACCTTTTTCCAATTGCTAGGCAGTGCCCCTTCGCCTCCTAAGGTAAGTTTCTTATGCAATGGGAATATGATCGCAGAATTTGACAACAGTAGTTTTAGTATAGAGAAGTTAGAAGAGGCGATTAATAAATAACATGAAAAAAATAAGTTTTTCCATATTGATAGGGTTAGTGTTTTTAACGTGTTCGTTTCAGCGTTTGGAACCGAGAAATTTTAAATTAAAAACAATCGTAATAGATGCAGGGCACGGAGGAAAAGACCCTGGCTGCTCGGGCTTTGGCTCCAAAGAAAAAGACATCGCCTTGGATGTGGCCCTAAAATTAGGCGAGTTTATCAAACAAAATATGAGCGATGTGAAGATAATATATACCCGCAAATCGGATGTATTTATTGAACTTCATGAAAGGGCCGCAATAGCCAACCGCAACAATGCTGATTTATTCATCTCCATACACGTAAACTCTGGTCCCTCTGGCTTAAGCGGAACCGAAACCTTTTGTATGGGACTTCATAAAAGTGAACAAAATTTGGAAATCGCCAAACGCGAAAATTCTTCTATACTTATGGAGCACAACCATACTCAAAAATACGATGGCTTCGACCCCAAATCGCCCCAATCTTACATCTTATTTTCCCTCTATCAAAGTGCTTTTATGGCCAGCAGTACAAGACTTGCTGCCAAAATAGAAAAGGAGTTTGAGAAAACAAACAAACGCCATAGCCGTGGCGTAAAACAAGCTGGATTTTTGGTACTTTGGAAAACTTCTATGCCTAGTGTACTCGTAGAAACAGGATTCCTCACTGATACTACTGATGCTAACTATTTAAAAAAAGAAAGAGGCAGGATAGACACTGCTTGGGGAATTTATTCGGCAATCGAAGATTTCAAATCAGAAATGGAAGATGATCAAGAGTAGCAATCAATCCTTTGCCCGTAAATCAAAAACCTTCAGGCGAACGTTGAAATTGCTTTATAGTCCGTTTCTTTTATCCTTATTTTTCACAACTATTGTTGCTAAAACCAATGCCCAATTTATAAAGGCTACTGTTGCTATCGATGGCTTCACATGCTCTATGTGTGCCTTAGGAGTCGAAAATGCTATTCGCCAATTGGCATTTATAGAAGATGTAAAAATGGATTTGAATACCAATACGGCTACCCTCTATTTTAGAAAAAACAACGATGTGTCTATTCATAAAATAGCAGCTAAAATTTGTGATGCAGGATTTTCAGTACGGCATATAACTGCCGAATACTATTTCCCAGCACTAACGATTAAAGACTATTTTGTTTATGAAAATAAAAAAAATGAATTTCATTTTCTTGACATTGGACAAAAAAATATTGAAGGTATTGTTGTACTTTCCTTTTTAAATAAAAAATTACTGTCAAAAAAAGAATATTCCCGAAATGAAGCATGGATAAAAGAAGATTCCAAGAGGAATGGAAAAAACGACACCTTATACTACGTCACCCTTGTACGTGGATAATTGTCTTTTTGTTTTTTTTCAACGCCTCTTTTTCTTATGCTCAAGAGCTCTTTCCAACGGTGGAGCCCGCTAGTACTATGCCAAAAAAAATGGTAGCCTATAGACAAATCAACGAAATGTATAGGGATATAAATAACCGCGCGAAATATTTTGCGGGGTTTCGGCTCATGTACGGCCTTACTAAAAATATAACCATAATGACAATGGTCGGTGCATCCAATCATCACTTCAAAAAAATACCAACTAATTTTGCCAACTATATTCTGAATCATCATAAGGCACAATACTTAAAATATCCTTTTCTCATCGAAGGCATTCATGTGTATGCAAAATATAGAGCTGTGAATTTTGACAAAAGTCAAAAACATCTTAGAATTGCTACGTACGCTGAAGCTTCAAAATCATTTGTAGCCCATTCAGAAGCCGAGTCTAACCTAATGACCGAAAATACAGGCTATGGAGGTGGACTAATTTTCACACTACTAAACAAACGCTTCGCAACCTCTGTTACCTGGGGATTCATAAAAAGTCTGCCCTACACTCAAAAAGACCAATACCAAGAATTGAAATTTCAACCAGGTGCTGTCAACCTCTACAATGTATCCTTTGGGTATAGAGTGTATCCAAAAAAATACGACAGTTACAACGATATAAACATTAATCTTTATGCGGAATTTATCAATAAAAGCTATACCGCAGCCAAAATATATTACAACGATATACCGTACAACTATGATTATTTAAAAACAATAGACGGATACCCTGGCACCTTATATACCTACAATGGACTGATTGCAAACCACTATTCCGAATTACGAAGTTCTATTCAATGTATATTCAATTCGTCAAATAGGCTCGATATAGGCATGGCAGTCCCTCTATACAGCAGGTCTTACCTCCATGACTATCCTCTTATTTTTATAAATTTTCAGAAAATTATTTCTAACTAAACAGTACACTCCAGCTTGAGATTTAATTCTAAACCCTCTCCCCCCTTCAATTATTTCTCTTGACTCACTTGTTTAATAAACAAATACATACTGCCTCCTAAGCTCGTCAACAAAAGGACAATCAAAAAAACGGGTACTTTCAGTCCAAAATACTTATCCAATTTTAAGCCCCCCCATGCGGCCAATGCTAGCGTACAAGCCAGCTGAAATCCGAACCCCGAAATACGAGAGAGAGAACTAGGCTGTTTTCGCTTCTCTGTAGATTTTTCCTTCTCCAATATTTATTTCTTTTAGTGCTGTACCCATTTTACAATTTCCATTAAAAATAGCACCTGTTTCAAGTAATATTTTTCCTGCCACAATATCGCCCTCAATAATGGCTGTAGGTTTCAATATAAGCAAGCCACTTATTTCTAAATGCCCCACTACCCTACCTGCAATTTCAGCATTTTGAGAAACAATATTCCCTTCTACTAAAGAAGCATCACCCATCGCCATTTTGGCTTTGCATAGTATTGAACCAACCACTTTACCCTCTATTCGTAAATTTCCTATCGTTTCTAAATTGCCCTCCAATACAGCATTTTTAGCTATAATAGTACTTGAGTTTCCCAGTTGTTCTAATTCTTTTTTTGAAGTCCCACTCTTGAACATAATTTTGATAATTTGTAAATTAAAAATAGTTTAAGGCTATTACAGCATCGCCACATTAGCAATATGCTAATTATTAGATTAATAAAAAAATTAAAAATATAAATTTATTTATCCCATGCTATATAAGCCCTAGGATTCAAATATTTGCCGTTATAAATCATGCTAAAAGTAACCTTTTGAACGGCTGGAGCGGCTATTTCGGACCCTTTTAGTACATTAGAGCCTGTTTTTACAATCGGGTATTTAATATTGTCGTACACCGTCACAAGTCCTGTAGTATGTTGTAAAATTACTTTAAATGTGCTGTCTTCGTTGATGCTTTTCAGTAAAACAATACCGCCGTCGATTGCTTTTATGGATTTGGTTTTAGTAGCCTGAACCGATACTCCAGAAAGTACTCCATTAACGTTAATATCAGAAACTTGGCCCGAAATTGGGGCAAAGAAAAATAGCTGAGAAAATCCTTCTTTAGCCTTGTAATAAGGGTCGGGGACTTCTTTTTCGAATTTTCTTCTAAATTCTTCCTCCTCTTTACTCATTTTCTCGTCCGGCTTCTTGTCTATCAGTGTTGAAATCGTATTCTTTTCAGGCACTTCGCCGCCATTGAGCATTGTTTTGAAACTAAGAATATAACGGTCCTTTACATCAAGTTCGTAGGCTATAGAATCTACTTTGGCAGCCATTGTAATGAGTTCTTGTGCCTTCTCCGAATTGCCTCCGACGCCCAAAAGATAGGAACCTAAAAAATTAATACCCGTAGACAGGGCATAAAAAAGTACTAGAATAAGCGTAATAAGAACAAGAAGCTTAGCAAAATTGAAGGAAAAAGTCCATCGATCGGAAAAATTCTCCTCATTTCGGACAATTAACTGGTATTTATTCGTTAATCTTTCGTTCAGAGTTTTTCTCTGCATGTTTGTGGGTATATTTTTATAATATTGCATTTTACTTAAATTGTTAAATAAAACAAAATAGAATTGAAAATTAAGGTCACAAATACCATTTATAAATGCCTTTTTTTAGGAATGGTATTTCTATTGAATGCCTGTTCGCAGGAAAAAAATACGTTATTAAGCAAAGGCTGGCACAATCTGAATGCCCGAGACAATGCCTATTTCCTAGCAAGAGAGCGCACAAAAGAACTGGAGACCGATATGGACGCCAAAGCCAAAAGCGATTATAACAAAGTCCTATTTCCCCTTACGCTTATCGACACCAACGATACAAAAGCGTTCAAAGACAGAACGGATGATATTGTAAAAAAAGCATCGCTGCCTATAACCCATCATAAAAACAGCCAATATGTAGACAATTGTTATATCCTAGTTGGGAAATCACGAATACTAAGAGGCGAATGGAAGTTGGCCGCCGAGACATTCAAATTTGTGAATGCTAAAGGAGCATTGGCAGAAAGGCATGAAAGTCTTATTCAGCTTATGCGTCTTTTTATGTTAAAAAAAGATTTTAAAAGTGCCGGTTATGTAATGGATTATTTGGATAAACAAACACTTACCACTCCTAAAAATATTCGAGATTTCGCACTTAGCAAAGCGCAGCTCAACCGATATCAGTTTGAATACATTCCCATGATTACAAATATCGAAAAATCGATACCGCTGGTAACAGGAAAAAAAGAAAAAAAAGCACGGCTGTACTTCATCTTGGGACAGCTCTACCAAGCACAAGGCAACGATTCAATTGCACATCTAAATTATAAAAAAACTATAAAAAACAATCCTCCTTATGAATTATCGTTCTACGCTAAACTTTATCTGGCACAAGTAACCTCCATCGGAGACCCTTCCCAAATAAAAAAAACAGAACGCTATTTTAAAAAATTATTAAAAGATAAAAAAAATATAGACTATCGAGATAAGATATACTATGAGATGGCTTTGTTTGAATACAAACAAAAGAAATACCCAAAAACCATCACCTATCTAGAAAAATCATTGGCAGAAAGCAAAGGCAATAATTTTCAAAAAGGCGCTACGTATCTAAAATTAGGAGAACTTTATTATACCAATCTTAAAAATTATGAGCTTGCCAAATTTTACTACGACAGCACCGTAGCCGTTTGGAGTAAAGACGATAAGCAGTATAAAGAAATAGCCGAAAGACAAAAAATATTAGAGGAGTTTGTAAAAAATTTACTCCAAGTGCGTAGAGAAGATAGCCTTCAGCGACTTGCAAAAATGGACTCGCTGACGTTGAGTAAATTTATAGACAATGTGATAAAACAGGAAGAAGAAGCGAAAGTAAAAAAAGAACAACAAGCCATAGCCAAGAAAAAAGCAGAACAAACAGCATCCGGACCACAAATTATAGACAATAATTCGAATCCTGCCGATCCGTCAAATTGGTATTTTTACAATGCTTCCTCCATTGCAAAAGGGACTACCGACTTCAAGATGAAATGGGGAACTCGAAAACTCGAAGATAATTGGAGGCGGTCTACCAAAGATGCCCCAACCACCTTCGATACGCCTAACGCTTCTCCCGACTCTAGCACTTCGATGAAAAATACCATAGATTCTACTCAGAAATTCACAAAACCAAAAGTAGATAAATCTATTTACTATAAAAATATTCCCTTTACAGAAGAGCAACGGAACGTTTCGGATAAAAAAATTCAAGAGGGATTATATGCCATTGGACGTATTTACAATCTTAAATTGACAGAACCAAATGAGGCAATCACTACGTTTGAAGACTTATTAAAACGCTATCCTAACTACGAAAATACAGCCGAAATACTCTACTTTTTACACCTCATTAATAAAGACCTCAAAAATACAGTGCGCGCAGCGTATTATAAAGATAAACTCATCGCAGAATACCCATCTTCTATCTATGCCAAGATGCTCCAAAATCCTAACTACTTAAAAGAAAGTAAGGAAGAAAATAAACTATCCTCCGAACTTTATAAAAAAGCGTTTGAATACTATGATAGAAACGATTTTATAGCGGCAGACTCCATGCTGTTATCGATAATAAAGATTCATCCGGATAACGATATCATGGATAGAATTAAATTACTACGCATCATAATAACCGGTAGAACCAAAAATGCATTGGTATA
>JAYSUZ010000057.1:0-4523 GCA_043718845.1 Cytophagales bacterium | reverse complement strand
CATAGCGCTGATTTACAAATATTTCGTTCAAAGTGTCGATAACTGCTTGAACAAGGTTCTTATGTATTTTTGTATAGGGTGCCAAATATTCGTAGATTTAATATTCGACAAAAATAAGGTTTTGTCTCCATTAATAACCTAACTATTCTTATGAATTACGAAATTATTCTTTATTTCCTCTTAGCTGTCCTAAGTTTTGATTTTATTTCAGAATCTATACTTGACTACCTGAATCTCACCTACCAAAAAGATACGCTTCCTGAAGAATTAAAAGACGTTTACGATGCCGAGAAATTCAAAAAATCGCAGGCCTATTTTATCGTAAATTCTAAATTCGGATTTCTCACCTCTGCGTTTGGTTTTATCTTAATGTTGTCTACCCTCTTGTTTGGAGGGCTAGGATGGTTAGATGTTTTTGTAAAACTTTCCTTTTCCAACCCTATCGTTCAGTCGTTGGCTTTCTTTGGTTTTTTATTTCTAGCCTCAGACATCATCACTATTCCATTTTCATTATATAAAACGTTTGTAATAGAAGAAAAATTTGGCTTCAATAAAATAACCTCCAAATTATTTATACTCGACAAATTGAAAGGCTATCTCATGGCTCTCGTGGTGGGAGGAGCGCTCCTTACAGCTCTATTATGGTTGGTACAAGAAATAGGGCAAAACTTTTGGATTTGGTTTTGGTTCGTCTCCGCTACTTTTATTTTATTGATTAATCTATTTTACACTTCTACCATTTTACCTCTATTCAATAAACTTGAACCGTTGGGTAATGGCTCTTTGCGCTATGCAATAGAGCTATATAGTAAAAAAGTAAACTTCCCCTTGACGAATATTTTTGTAATGGACGGCTCCAAACGCTCTGCAAAATCAAATGCATTTTTCTCAGGAATAGGTAAAAAGAAAAAAATAGTATTGTACGATACGTTGATAAGCAATCATTCTGAAGAGGAGCTTGTAGCGGTATTGGCGCATGAAGCTGGACATTACCAAAAAAATCATATCGTTCAAAGCTTAGTCGTTTCAATACTTCAGACAGGATTGATTCTATTCCTCCTATCGCTTTTTATATTTCACCGAGAATTGTCTTACGCCCTCGGTGGCGGAGAGTCGTCTATTCATCTAAACTTGATTGCCTTTTTCTTACTCTTCTCTCCTATCGCTCATGCCACTGGAATATTAGCCAATATGTGGTCACGAAAAAACGAATACGAAGCCGATCGATATGCAGCGGAAACCTACAGCCCTGAAGCACTTTCAAGCGCATTAAAGAAACTCTCTGCAGACAATTTAAGTAATCTCACGCCACATCCAGCACAAGTATTTGTTCACTATTCGCATCCTCCTCTATTACAACGATTGAGAGCACTGAGCAAAATTGAAACCTGTAGGGATGCTTCATAATTTATAAAAAAAATGTCCTATAGTATAGTATAGCCGTTCAAAAACATACTATAGGACATATCACGTTACACTATACTAAATATAGAAGTTGGAAGACCTTCTTTAGAACCCATATCCAGGAAAATCCTTTTCAAATTCATTAGACTTATAGGTCGGATTAACTTCTACTTTATAATATTCGTAATATTCATAAATACTTTTATCGTCATATATTTTCAAGGCCAAAGGAATCTTATTTAGTTTATCTACATACAATTCCATTTTAGGCGAATAATCATTGGGCACCATAATAATTTGCCCTGGTGAAACATCTGTAAAGCTGCTCACTTTTTTCTGATTTAATTCTAAAATCATGTGTTCGCTTAGCTTATTTTGTTTTGCAATTGTCAGTATGGTCTCTCCTGGCTTTACGGTATACTGATAATAGTTAAAATAAGGATTGGTAAACGAAATTACCCAGCAAGCATGCCCATCCCAATTGATAGACCCTTTATTTACAACCATATCGTCGATATTTTTCTGATATTTAGTAGTAAGATGCTCTAAAATTGAAATCAGATGTGCATACCCAGATTCAAAAAGTGTATGGTGCTGGTTCTCTCTTGCTATATTTCCTCTTGGATCCAGACTTAAATTTACCCAAGGAAATCCATTTGTATTGACCAATATTTTATTGTCATTTTTCCCTTCTACATATAACACTTCTTGCCCCAACTTCGGACTTTCTTGCAACATATATACTCTAAGAGGATTGTATTGAAGTTTCACGGTAGTCATCTGTACGTTGATTTTACCATTAAACCGCTCTTGCTTTCTCATGGTATATTTTAGCGTATGAATTTGCTTTGTTTTCGCATACACTTCGCTTACCACCTGCATTCCTAGAGGATCATTTGCATTTGCAAAAATGGCAGAATAAAACAAAAAACTCCCTCCTGATAAAATCAAGCAAGGAAGCACGTAAATCAATATTTTTTTATACATATTTTTCATAGCAAAAAAAGGAGTAGTGTATAAAACACTACTCCTTCTATATTTATTTATTAACTAATGAGCGCACTAATAAAGCTGGTATTTAACCGTTGAAGCAGCAGCGATTACGGTAGTTATTTTATAGGCATTCGAAGTGCAATCATTTACCAATGAAGGTGTAGCGGTAGCATTTGAATAATCCCATTTGTATCCACCTTCAATATCAATATACGTTGGTGTAACCGCAGGAATCGTAATATTCATTCTTGCATGGGCGGATTTCAATACATAAGGTCCTGCATAAGTATTTGTAGTAGCACAATTCGACCAAGTGAAATTAGTAATTATATCCGTTTGATAGTTATAATCACCTTCATATGTTTTTCCCATTTCAAAAACTTTAGCGGCACCAATCAATGTATCGCCGCCTATAGAAAGTGAAAGCCCCGACCAATTAGCTGTTGGCGAAGTATAGGTATGTCGTTTGAAATATTTTTTTTCTCTAACTGTACCATCTGAATGTTTCACCGAAAATGTACCTCTGGTTTTATATACTATCGTATCGGCCTTTGTTACGCTCTCCCATATAAACCCTCCATTTACATTTTCAACCGTTAAGTATCCATTTATAGTAACAATCTCCCCTGTGGCATTTGATTCTATAACGTGGTCTATAAAGCTAAGTTTATACACAGAACCCGCAAGGTGAAACGCTGTACCGCTAATAAGTTCGAACGTAGTATAACCGCTTTTCTTTTTGTACCCACAAGGTGTTTGAGAGCCGTATTGCATTTTATAAATTGTACGACCACTTGTATTTGTTGTCGAAGAATCTAACGAAACTACTCCGCAAGGTAAGTTATAAGCCGACGTCCTGTGTCCAGAACCGCCGCCTATTTTGTTGTTGATAAAATCATTTGCATCGTCGAACGCTCCATCTGCAGCAGAAGAGCCTTGCTGGTCATTTGGCTTTGTGGTGGCTGTAGCTACCGTAATAGGATCCTTATCCTTCTTACACCCTGTAAATGCCATAAGTACACTAAAAATAATCCCGATAGTAAATAAGTTCGTCTTTTTCATGCTATATTATTTTTTTACTACTACAATATAATAAATACCATGCCAAATTCAAGTATAAAACAGGACATTAATTGGCTATTTTATAAATTTTAATCGAAAATAATACTTAAAATTCTAATTTACAGATATATAATAAAAATATCTTTCTTACAAAGAAGCGTTGAAATTAAGTAGTTCTAGTACAACACAAGCTAAAATATACGATAGTAAACTAATCCTTAAATTGGAAAACGTAAAGGTGTTTTATATTTTGCACCATGTTTTGCTTATTTAAAACGATACTTATAGAACTACTTGCATTGAGAATCGGAGTACGATCTGGAGGTGAAAATAATGTAATGCGCTTAAATAATACAAAAATACATATCAGTTTCGGATCTGTATACCTAGACCTCGGCGTTCGATTAAATGCACCCAAGATTTTAAAAAGAGGATGGCACAATACCGCCACTAGACATCTTGGACTTTAACGGAATAAACCTACCGTTTCCTTGGCTTAGGTTTCGGTTTTCCTTTGTCTCCAAACTTTCCCTTATCTCCAGACTTTCCTTTACTAGGCGGCCCCGAACGCAACCCTGGATTATACTTGCGTCTTTTATCTTCATTTCGACCTCTTTTTGCAGGCGCCGCAAATTCATCCTTAGATTTCGACTTTTTTGCTGAAATTTTCTTTCCTGATGACTTCTTGTCTACCGATTTACTTTCAACCCATCCCCCTTTTTTCACTTCCCCTGCTACCTTATTCGCCGAAGTAGTACCGGATGCTTTCTGGTCTGTAGACCTTGAATTTTCTACCGATTTATAAATCCCTTCTAGTTCTCGAGGTGTTAATTCACGCCAATCTCCAAGCGGAATACCTTTCAACGTAATATTCATTATTCGAACACGCTCCAATTTGACAACTTCATAGCCAAAATAGTCACACATACGACGGATTTGGCGGTTCAAGCCTTGTATAAGAATTATCTTAAAAACAAGAGGTGCTTCTTTTGTAACCAAACATTTCTTGGTCGTTTCGCCCAAAATAGGAACGCCACTACCCATCGCTTCTATAAAAGAATCGG
>JAYSUZ010000056.1:0-4526 GCA_043718845.1 Cytophagales bacterium | reverse complement strand
TACTACCGCTTTCTCGTGCATTATTTGCTGCTTGCAACACCTCTCCTACTTCTAGCAGCTTATGAACTTTAACGTGTGTGTGGTAACGTGCAGCCTGTGGGCAATAAGAACAATCTTCAGGACAGCCACCTGTTTTTACAGACATCAGCGTACAAACTTGTACTTCTTGAGCATCGTGAAAGGCTCTATGAACAGTAGCCGCTTTGTACATTAAATCTAAAACAGGTGAATTGTAAATCTCCGCTATCTCTTCTCTTGTCCAATTATTTCTTATTGCAGTCATACTATTTTTTTATATTCGAAATACAAAAATAAGGTTTTTTTAGTGTTAACACTACCTTATTTCCATTTTCATTTCTATTCTCTAATTCAACTTACACATTATCAAAACGATATTTAAAAATATCGTAGTCTTTAAAGTCCCTTTTAATATTAATGTCCAAATCTTTTATAAATCCTTCACTTATATCATACACCCAACCATGCAATTGAATATTCGCTCCTTTTTTAAGTACTTTTTGATAAATACTAGTCATAGCCAAATTATACACTTGCTCTCTTACGACCAACTCTACTAATTTTTCATGCTTTTTATCTTCATCTTCTAAATCATCCAACTCACTTCTGTGAATCCTATATACTTTCTGAATATTTCTCAACCATTTATCAATAAGCCCATGATACTGACCATCTATCGCAGCCTTTACACCTCCACAACCGTAATGACCGCATACTATAATATGGTGCACTTTTAGTACTTCGATAGAATACTGCAATACCGCCATCAAATTCAGATCGGTATCTACCACTAGATTTGCAATATTTCTATGAATAAACATTTCACCTGCATCCGTCCCTGTAATCTCATTGGCCGTAATTCTACTATCCGAACAGCCTATAAATAGATATTTGGGCGCCTGCCCAAGGGCTAATTTTTCAAAATAAGTAGCGTCCTCTGATAATTTTTCTTTTACCCAATTCTTATTATTCGTAAATAATTTGGCATAATCTTGTTGAATTATTTTATCTAATTCTTCATTTTCAATGATCTCAAATTTATCGTCTACATCTATAATTTCTATCTTAATATTTTGGCTTGGTGCGTTAATTTTAAAATCTTCTATAATCTCCAAAATATCGTCGTCTATAAATTTGGCTTTACTTCCATCTATTACTACGTGTGCATTCTTGGGAACTTTCCCCAATTTATAGAGGATACTTGCTTTATTAAGAAAGGATACTTCTTCCGAAAGATCTATCCTTACTTTGACGCCATAACTGGAATCTTGTTTATTATAAACATAAGGATTTTTAACATTCCTTCTTAAAATAAAAAACAACGCCACACAAGTACCTATACCTATTCCAATAAGTATATCTGTAAATAATATAGAAATAACCGTAACTAAAAAAGGAAGAAAATGTTCCCATCCTTTGCGGTACTGTTCCTTGATCACCGATATTTTGGTAAGTTTATACCCTACAACAATCAATACTGCTGCCAAGGTCGATAATGGTATTTTATTGATGATACTCGGCACTAAAACTACTGCTAACAAAAGAAAAAAACCATGAAAGATAGCCGATAATGGACTCCTTGCTCCTGCATCAATATTGGCAGAACTCCTTACTACCACTGATGTAATAGGCAACCCTCCAATAAGCGATGATACGATGTTCCCTATTCCTTGTGCTTTTAACTCGTGATTTTTGGGCGTATAACGTCTAAGTGGATCTAGTTTATCTACGGCATCTACACTTAACAGTGATTCTAAACTTGCTACGAGCGCTAGTTTAAACCCTATGATATAAATAGCAGGATTTTTATACGCTGTAAAATCGGGCATCGTAAAACTTTTGAAAAATCCAGAAAATCCATCCGTTACTTCTAACTTTACAAGATGCCCAGATGCTACCCATAAAGAGGGAAAAAATGCTTCCAAAAAATAATTAAAAAACACCGATAAGACCACAATAACAAATGCACCGTGTATAAATACTTTTTTAGTCAAGTTGTACTTATCCCAAAAAAATAGAATACCGAAAGAAAGTACAAACAAAAGAAACGGACCAGGAGTTATCATTATAATTGCTTCGTAGATTTCTGAAAAGGTATTCTGATCGTCGTTTTGAAAGAAATTAAAATCACCTTCATAGTCACGGTCATAACCCAATGCGTGAGGAATCTGTTTCAATACTAAAATTATACCAATAGAAGCTAACATCCCTTTGATAACACTGGAAGGAAAAAAGCTTCCAATAATACCTGCTTTTAAAAATCCAAAAAGCAATTGTAAAATACCTGCTACTAGCAAGGCCAATAAAAACACCTCGTAAGAACCAAGTTCGTAAACCGCTCCAAGTACTATCACGGTAAGTCCTGCCGCAGGACCACTCACAGACAAGGGCGACTTACTTATTAACGACACCACAATACCTCCCACAATACCCGCTAAGATCCCTGAAAATACAGGCGCATCAGAAGCAAAGGCTATACCTATACACAACGGCAAGGCCACTAGAAATACCGACAATCCTGCAGAAAGATCATAAGGTATATCTTTTATATTTATTCTTGATTTTATAGTTTCTTTTAGGGACATTTTTTGATTTTTTTGACAATAATAATACGACGGGAATGTAACACGCACATTTACAAAGTGTAGCGTATTTTATACTTATACTATCGAACTATTCTTGGGCGGAGGTGTCTCGTTTTCAGAGTCTCTCGAAAAAATTTCTGAATCTTCAGAAGTATACAATTGCCTAAAATAAGATCGCCCTGATGAAGAAAGTGAAACGTTGAAATACTTCAAATTATTTAATTCTTTCTCTTCTTCATTTTGCTCCTTTTCCTTGGTTTCTTTTTCACTTCCTTCGTTTTCTTCTTCCGCACTTGAATTATCCACCTTCTTTAATACAAGCGAACGGTCTTCCTTGGAATCAAGAATAGATATAAAAAAACGAACTACTTCAGACCCACTCTGAGAAAAGATACAACATAAAATAATCCCTACTATATATACTTTACTACTTTTCATAAGTCAATTACATACTTTAAAAATAAGTATAATTTATCAATACTTGGCATTAACTATATATTAAATTACTTTACTATCAATTTATAAGGCATTCTAGCCTGAATACCATTAAGTTGCTCCAACTCTTTTACCGATTTTATATAAGGATACATAAAACCCAACTCTTTTTTAAACACGGCTTCTGTAGTCATCGATTCTTCGCTATCGCCCATACCGGATAGCAATTGTTTCCAGAAAATATTTTTTTGTTCGGGGTAATAAACAATAGCGTAGTCTTCTTTCAACCCTGCTTTCTGCGCTGCCAACTTCATGGCATCGCCAATACCACCCAGCATATCTACTAAGTGAATTTCTAACGCTTCCGAGCCAGACCAAACCCTTCCTTGTGCTACCTTTTTTAGTTCGTCTTGAGACATCCTTCTGCCTTGAGCAGCTTTGGCTGTAAAATCATCGTATATCGCTTCTACTTCCTCTTGAATAATAGACTTCTCGTAAGTAGTCAACGTTCTCGTAGCGGTGCCCACATCCGAAAATAAACCTGTTTTTTCGCGATCAGATGTTACGCCTAATTTATCTTTTAAGAATTTCTCTATATTAAGTACTAATCCAAAAACACCGATAGAACCCGTAATCGTAGTAGGCTGTGCTACAATCGTATCGCAAGCCATTGCAATGTAGTAGCCTCCGGAAGCCGCCACATCAGACATAGAGGCTATTATTGGTTTTACTTTTTTCGTCAATACCACTTCGTTCCAAATAATATCCGATGCCAAAGCACTCCCTCCTGGAGAGTTTATTCTCAATACAATTGCTTTTATACTTGCATCTTCTCTTGCTTTCTTTATCTGTGCAGATAGCGACTCCGAACCAATCGCTTCATCTGTTCCTTTTCCAGATCTTATTTCGCCATTGGCTATTATAACGGCAACCTTGTTTTCAGAGGAATGTTCTTCTATTACTTTTTCGTCCAACAAGGCTCTATAACCAACAAAATTCAGAGCCGCATCTTTATCTTGTCCTGTCTTCGATCGAATATAGTCTTCGGTCTTGTTGTAATACTCTATATCTGTCACCAAACCGTATTTAAAAGCATCTTTAGCGTTGTGCACCAGCATAGAGTCAGAAAGCACTTTCAGTCTTTTTCGATCTATTTTCCTAGAAGTAGCCACATTGGTAAGAAATGTACCATAAATAGAATTTAGAAATGACTTCACCTGCACTCTATTCGAATCGCTCATCTTATCGAGTAGAAAAGGCTCTACTGCACTTTTAAAACTTCCTACTTTGAAAACTTCTACTTTAATATCCAATTTTTCTAATGCTCCTTTGAAAAATAATTGTTCGGATTCTAATCCATTTAATTCCAACGAACCTGAAGGAGGAAGGTATATCTTATCGGCTACCGAAGCCAAGTAATAAGCGCCTTCACTATAAGACTCTCCATAGGCTACTATAAATTTACCTGACTGCTTAAAATCCAATAAG
>JAYSUZ010000055.1:0-10558 GCA_043718845.1 Cytophagales bacterium | reverse complement strand
GTCTGTATAATAAGGAAGAAAGGAAGGAACAACATAAATGTTATTGTACAATTTGATATAGAGCCTTGAGCGGCTTCTGGTGGGATAAATATATCTCCTGCTTGGGAATAGTTGCGAATCTGTAGAAACTGTTGAATAACATTTATGTTGTTCTGCTGCTATCAAACAGATTTGTAATCATTAGGCATAAAGTCAATAAACAATACGCCGCACTCGTGTTCCACGTGAAACAGCCTTATGCACAATAAACAGTTATTGCCCAGGAAATAAAAACTGCGAACAGGCTATAAGCAAAATACAAACAATACAACAATAGCCCACAGTTTATGCACATATTATTAACAGAATACAGAATTTCTTCTTTATCTTTGTAACGGGAGAGAAGCGATGTCTTTGTGGTTTATTGCATTTCTAATTCACCTATTTGATAGCTATCGGATAGTGTTCCACGTGGAACAGGCCAAAATTATCAAAAAAGTACGTTATATAAAACAACAGTACGATTCGGTCGAGCTGCTCGACCCTAAAAACAAGAATTATGTTTAAAGAATACGATGTAATAGTAGTAGGAGCTGGGCATGCAGGCTGCGAAGCGGCACATGCTGCTGCCGCTATGGGATCAAAAGTCCTTATGATAACAATGGACATGAGTAGGATAGGACAAATGTCCTGCAATCCTGCCATGGGAGGCGTAGCAAAAGGACAAATAGTAAGAGAAGTAGATGCGCTAGGAGGGATGTCTGGTATCGTAACCGACAAAACAATGATCCAATTCCGCATGCTCAACCTGTCCAAAGGCCCTGCCATGTGGAGCCCAAGAGCACAAAACGACCGATGGAAATTTGCCGAAGAATGGCGATTGACCTTGGAGCGGAACCCAAACGTAGACATGTGGCAAGAAATGGTAGCAGGGCTTATCGTAAAAAACGGTAAAGTCTGCGGCATAAGAACAGGAATGGGCATTGAAATACAAGCCAAAGCTGTCGTATTAACCAATGGAACATTCCTAAACGGCGTAATCCATATCGGCGAAAAACAATTCTCTGGAGGTAGAACAGCCGAAAAAGCAGCTACAGGAATAACCGAACAGCTTATACAATTAGGATTCGAATCGGGACGAATGAAGACCGGAACACCTCCTCGAGTAGACGGAAGAAGTCTCGACTATTCCAAAATGGAAGAACAAAAAGGAGATGAAAAATGTGGCAAATTTTCCTATACAGATACTAAAACACCTCCTATACAACGAAGCTGTTGGGTAACCTATACAAACCCTCAAGTACACGAAGAACTACGGAAAGGCTTCGACAAATCGCCGATGTATGCAGGACGAATACAGGGGAGAGGACCTCGATACTGCCCTTCCGTAGAAGACAAAGTAACTCGATTTGCAGACAAAGATAGACACCAAATATTTGTAGAACCAGAAGGTTGGGATACCATAGAAATTTATGTAAATGGCTTTTCTACCTCTCTACCAGAAGATGTACAACAAAGAGCAATGCGCCTAATACCAGGATTTGAGAATGTGAAAATGTTCCGCCCAGGCTATGCAATCGAATACGATTACTTCCCTCCAACACAACTGGATCTAACACTCGAAACGAAACTAATAAAAAATCTATACTTCGCAGGACAAATAAACGGAACTACAGGTTATGAAGAAGCCGCTTGCCAAGGATTAATGGCAGGAATAAATGCACACAACAAAGTAAAAGGAGTGGAGCCTTTTATCCTAAAAAGATCGGAAGCCTATATCGGTGTATTGGTAGACGATCTGGTAAACAAAGGTACCGACGAACCTTACCGAATGTTTACCTCAAGAGCAGAATTTAGATTGCTCCTCCGACAAGACAATGCCGATATCCGCCTTACCGAAAAAGGATACAATCTTGGACTTGCCTCCAAAGAACGATTGGATACTATGCATAAAAAACTAGCCAACTCGAAAGAACTTCAAAAGCTACTAAAAGTACTAAAAGTAACACCAGAAGAAATAAATGGGTTTCTAGAAAGCAAAGAGTCTGCTGCTATAAGAGAAAAAACAACCTTATTCAACCTTATCAAAAGACCAAATATAGAACTACTAGACCTTATGCACGTAACCACTGCCGTACACGATAGCATAAACAAATTCACCGAAGAAGAAATAGAACAGGCTACCATCGAAACAAAGTACTTCGAATACATAGAAAAAGAAGAACAAATGGCCGAAAAACTCCAATCCTTGGAAGATTTCAAACTAAACGATGCTCTAGATTATTCTACAATCGCAGCACTTTCTACCGAAGGAAGAGAAAAATTAAAGAAACAAAAACCCTTTACACTTGGTCAAGCATCAAGAATAAGTGGCGTAAGCGCAGCCGATATTTCCGTACTCATGGTCTACTTAGGAAGGTAGATAAATACGAAAAGATCAACGTTTGGACAGGTTAATAAATATACAACTAGAAAATTAAAGCAGTGCTGATAGAATTGAAAATATGTCCCGTTTGCTCAGGAACAGAATTAAGTAACCATCTTTCCATAAAAGACCACAGTATATCCGGCGAAGTATTTAACACTTCGGTCTGCAAATCCTGCAGCTTCAAATTTACCAATCCTATGCCTTCGGAAGAAACGATAGGCCGCTATTACCAATCTGAAAACTATATTTCACATAGTGATACCAACAAGGGAATCATAAACAAGCTTTACCACCTTGTACGGAAACAATCGCTAAAGTCTAAAATAGCCTTGATAAACAGCAACACCTCTAAAAAAGGAATGCTCCTCGATATAGGATGCGGAACAGGCTATTTCCTTCAAACATGCAAAGAAGACGGATGGAAAATAGAAGGCATGGAACCTGATCCTCTAGCAAGAGCGCTGGCCGAAAAAAATACATCTCAAAAACTACATACCGATTTGTTCGCTATACAAGAAACCAACAAATACGACGTAATTACGCTCTGGCATGTACTCGAGCATGTGCACAAACTCAACGAAAGTATTCAACATATCCACAAACTACTAAAGGAAAATGGCACGCTTATAATAGCCGTTCCTAACTGTTTGTCCTATGATGCCGTAACCTACAGCACCAATTGGGCCGCTTACGATGTACCTCGACACTTGTATCATTTCACTCCAAAAGATATGGATATCTTGTTAACTAAACATAATTTTACAAATACAGTCACCAAACCAATGCTCTTTGACTCGTTCTACGTAAGCATGCTCAGCGATAAATATAAGTATGGTAAAACTAATTATTTTAGAGCGTTTTTAAACGGATTCAAATCAAACCAAAAGGCGAAAACTACAGGAAATTATTCCAGTCTAATATATGTCTTTAAAAAAAATGCATAACCTAGAACATAAATTTTTGAGCATCCTCTTCCTTATGCTTACCTGTTCGTGTGCAAATATAAAAGCACCAATAGGTGGACCTGAAGATGTAAAAGCGCCAACAGTAAAAAAAATGATGCCGCTAAACAATAGCATAAACTTCAAAGAAAAAACAATAACACTAACCTTTGACGAAAATGTAGACGCCTCAAAAGTTAAAGAAACTATTATTATTTCTCCCTTAATAGAAGGAAACTATACTGTACAAAACAGAAAGAAAAATGTAGTCTTAAACTTTGATACGCCCTTCAAAGAAAATACAACCTATACTATCAACTTTGGTGAATCTATAAAAGATGTAACAAAAGGTAATTTCACCAAAAATCTAATCCTAGCCTTCAGTACCGGATCGTTTATAGATTCTTTTTCTATACAAGGAAATGTCTATAATTTTATATCCGAACAACCTGTGAAAGATGTAAATGTGCAACTCTACAACGATGCCGATACCAACACTATAAAAAACAGCAAACCGTTGTACTTCACTAAATCCAATGCTTCTGGAAATTTTATTCTAAACAATATAAAAGAAGGTACCTATACAATTTATGCACTCGTAGATCAAAACAGGAATTTTTTATACGACAACGAAAAAGAAAGTATTGCTTACCAAAAAAATATTAAAATAAATTCAGCACTTAAAAATACAAAATTAGGGCTAACAACTTCGGACACAAAACCGCCAGAAATAATATCCAACAAACAACAATATGAATATTATATACTTTATATAAACGAAGGGTTAGAAAATTATTCCATACACTATAAAAATGAAACCATTTTGTCTTCAATAACTGAAGATAAAAAATCTATACACGTATTCAATACCTTTACTTCTAAAGACAGTATACCGCTTACGTATATATTAACAGACTCCAGTGGAAACATAAAAAAAGATTCTATAAAAATTAAGTTTGAAGAGTTTAAAGAAAAAAACAAAAAAAATACCTTCAACATTTCTGTAAAACCTAAAACCCTAGAACTAACACCCAATGAAACTATTCAACTAAACGTTAACAAACCTATTTCAAAGGTTAACAATTCTCTTATAAAAATTAAGAAAGATAAACAAGTAATAGATTCGACCGTATTAAATTTGAAACCAGATAGCACCGCTTTTGTACTAACATTGACAACACTAAGCAATTTTAAAGATACATTAGTGTTTGATTTTCAAAAAGGTGCTTTGATAAGTCTTTCTGGAGACAGTAGCGAACCTTTTAAAGCTTCTTTCAAACATAAAATAGAAGAAAAATACGGCACATTGGGTGGTACAGTAAGTTGCAAAGAACTTAATTATTTAGTACAACTAATTGACAATAAAGACATAATAATATATAGTAAAGAAAATTTAACAAAATTCTTCTATACCTATCTTGAACCTGGAAACTATAAACTAAAAGTAATTTTTGACCTCAATAAAAATGGACGATGGGATCCACTAGACGTCAAAAATAATATTCCTGCAGAACCAATACACTATTATAAAGAAAAAATAAACCTTAGAGCCAACTGGGAGCTACTCGACATAAAATTTGATGTTAAATAATCGTTTTCTGGACTTAACCTAATCTGAGTCATTTTATAAGTCCACAAACCATGTTGATTAATCTAGGTTATACGTTAATACAAGCTATCGATTCTGTGAAGAACAAAGTAACCCACAATAGCTTTCTAACAAGTTGGTATAAAAACCGATTTATCAATACTAGATCAACAATGTGAACAAATCAAAATAACTATGGATATCTAATATGAAATGTTAACGAACTATTTAATCCTTTATTAATTAATTAAATAGAGTATTAATAAATTGTTAATAGCCGTGGATTAAAAATACACTTATCCAGTTTTGAAAAATACAAGGGTGTAAAAGTAAACTTCTCAACGAATCCACAGCCTTAATAAAGAGTAATAATTAATTTTTTAAATTTTATTTTATTAAATGAAATGTTAAAAAATAAAAAATCCGCCTTACGGCGAACAGATAATTTAAAAAACGATTTTCATAAGCAGTAAAAATTTCATTAACTTTGTTCCTTTACGAAAAATATGTGGTATAAGATTTCAAGTATTATAATTAAAAACAGACTGGCATTTTTGTTGGTTACACTGTTGATATCTCTGTTCATGGCATGGCAATGTAGAAAGATAGAAATATCTTACGACTATATTCAAATTGTTCCAAACGATGATACAGAATTAATTTATTACAAAAAATTCAAAAAAACATTTGGTGAAGATGGAAATATTCTTGCTATTGGTATGCAAGATAAATCAATTTACACCTTAGAAAAATTTTCAAAACTTCAAAAACTTTGTGCAGACTTTAAAAAAGTAGAAGGTGTAAACGATGTTATTTCTTTGCCAACATTAAAAAATTTGGTAAAAGATACCACCAATAAAAAGTTTGACCAACAAATTATTTTTCCGGAAAAAATTTCCAATCAAAAACAACTCGACAGTTTATTAGCAGAAGCAAGAAATGTAAAAGTATACAACAAGCTTTTGGTAAACGAAAACACCGGCGCATTGCTTGTTGCGATTTCGTTAGACGGAAATTATTTGAACTCATCGAAACGTGCCTTGGTGATGGAAAGAATAATGGAGCTTTCCAGAAATTTTTCTGCTGACGCAGACCTCTCACTGCATTACGCAGGTCTGCCACATATTCGTGCTATGATGGTGAAAGAGATGAAGTGGGAATTGATAAATCTTTTAGCACTTTCGATATTGGTAACTTCGGGAATTTTATTTCTATTTTTCCGTTCGTTGTCTTCTGTTGTGTTTACGTTTTTGGTAATACTCATCACCGTAATTTTTACAGGTGGTACCATCGTATTGTTAGACTATAAAATTACGATTCTTACAGGTGTTTTGCCTGCACTTATTATTATTATAAGTATTCCAAATTGTATATACATGTACAATAAATACCATCAAGAATATAAGCGCCATCAAAATAAAATAAAAGCAGTAAGTAGAATTATAGAAAAAATAGGATTCCTAACGTTCATGACCAACATGAATACCGCCGTTGGATTTTTTGTTTTATACTTTACAAATATTGTTACCATAAAACAATTTGGTATGGTAGCCGGAATTTTAAGTGTCGCTACTTTCTTAATTACACTTATTATTATTCCTACGTTTTTATTGTTCCTTCCGCCGCCTACTGCAAAACAACTGAAACATCTTGACTTAGGATTTTTGAGAAAGATCAGCAATTTGTTGGAAACGATTACGCTTCGCCATCGTCCATGGATTTATGTGGTCACGGTTCTGTTGTTGGCAATTTCAATTTATGGTATTACCAAACTCAAACCAGTTTCTTACATGGTAGACGATTTGCCAGAAAATAGTCCGACTCTAACCGATTTGGCATTTTTTGAACAACACTTTAACGGTGTGATGCCGCTAGAAATAGTGGTAGACCTTGGCAAGAAAAAAGGATTGTTTAGAAATTACCCCCATTCCAAAATCTCTAATCTTGAAAAATTAGACGAACTCGAAAAATATTTACTTAATTTCAACAACATCTCTCCGCCGCTTTCTATCTTAAATGTAGTGAAAGGAGCCACACAAGCATTTTATGGTGGCGATCCAGAGTTTTACCGCCTTCCTACGAGCAACGAGCGAACGTTTATTCTTAACTATTTTGGAAATAAAAAAGAGCAAAACAATTTGCTACGCGTTTTTGTAGACAGTACCGGTCGATATGTTCGGTTTACATGTAAGGTAGCGGATTTGGGTACGATAAAGATGAAAGAACTTATCCAAGAAAATATCCAAAAGAAAGCCGATGAGATATTCAAAAAATCGGATGGATATGATGTGAAAATAACGGGTACCACACTGCTTTTCTTGAAAGGGAATAAATATCTTATAGACGACCTTTCGGGAAGTTTGGTTTGGTCTTTTATTCTAATCTCCCTCATGATGGCGTTTATTTTTACCAGTCCCAAAATGATTCTGATTTCTATGATTCCAAACGTAATCCCAATGGTGATGACGGCAGGTATTATGGGCTTATTCAATATTCCTCTAAAACCAAGTACGGCACTTATTTTTGGAATATCGTTCGGGATTTCTATCGACAGTACGATTCACTTTTTGAGTAAGTACAAACAGGAGCTTGTATTTGCAAAAGGAAATGTCTTGTTGGCCGTAACCAGAAGTATACAAGAAGCAGGTGTAAGCATGATTTATACGTCTATTGTATTGTTTTTTGGGTTTATCATATTTGTGTTTTCAAGTTTTGGCGGTACAGTAGCACTAGGGTTGCTTACCTCGCTTACGTTGTTCTTCGCAATGTTTACGAACCTAACCATTTTGCCAGCGCTTATTTTGACGCTGAACAAAGGAGACCATAAAGTACCGCTTCGGTTTCCCAGCAGAAAGAAACGGAAAAAAGACGAAGAAACAGAGCTAGAAGTAGGAGCGGAGTAAGTCGCGATTTTGTCCTGAATATTCTTAATTTTAGCCATGTGCCTAGAATGGTCGTTGTCCATTATTCTAGGCACATGGCTAAAGTAGCAGCTACCTCCCTACTTCCTCCAAACCAAATACAAATCTTCCAGCCCCTTCCCGCCTGCTCTATTCGATGAAAAATACCCTACCCTATAATCGGCCGACCAATACATCGACAACTCATCGGCTTCCGAATTGATCGGAAAACCGCTATTTACCGCCGTTCCATAATCGCCGTTTTCGTCTTCTAGGACTTTGTAAATATCATACCCTCCAAATCCTTCTGGCCGATTGGAAGAAAAATAAAGAGCACCGTCCGGATGGAAGAACGGATACAGTTCGTTGTACGCCGAGTTTACGCCAGCACCGAGGTTTACAGGGTCGGTCCATTTGTGGTCGATGTTGAAACATACATAAAGATCTGTACCGCCAAAACCGCCTATACGATCGGAAGCAAAGAAAAACAACTCCTCTTCAGCGGCTACACTAGGCTGGCCATAGGAGTGCGTACTGTCGTTGAAACGGAAGGTATGGATTTCCTCCCAATTCGTTCCATCCCAAGTGGCACTAAACATTTTAAGGGTATTCTTGATGCCCTTCCCATCCCCTGGCTGCTCGTCTATACTGCGGGTGTAAAACATTTTTTTATAATCTGCCGTAAACGAAGCACAACATTCGTGCTGAACGGTATTCAACTTCAGGGAGAAAGGAGAAACGAGGTCCGGTCGTATACTGTCTTTTCCTGTTGCTATATAAAGGTCAAACAAAGGGAGATTGGTATTGCCTGTTTTCTTTCGGATACGTGTCGCTTCTCTATTGGACGAGAAAACCAGTCCTCCTTTGTAAGCGACGGGCGCAACATCGGAGTTTTCCGAATTTAGTTTTTGAAGATTTTCAACCTGTAGCGTGTTGGTCGGCTTGTTAGAATAAGAAAGAGCGCTGTCGCAATACTGTGCATAGATACGGTACCAAATTTTTTGTGGAAATAGGGTATACAACCGTAAATACTGCTCCTTGGCTTTGGCATATTCCCTTTTCTTTTTGAGTAGCGCAGCATAAAGTAAGGTAATGGTATCGGCTGCCGTATTTTCCGAAGTGAGTTGTTTGTAAAGCAAAAGTGCCTTGTCTTCTTGGTTGGTTTTGCAATAACAGTCTGCAAGTTTTAGACGTACCGAAGGATTGGAAGCAGTGCAAAGAAGCCGCTCGAAGTCGGGTATCGCTTGGCTGTATTGCTTGATGGTATAATACGACTCTGCTCGTTCCAATAGTTTGGAGGAGGGATTTTGTGCAAAAGCAAAAACGTGCAGCAATAGAAACAAAAGAGTGCTTGTTGTTTTCATATCAATCAAAGAAAAGCGGGGAGACGGTAGCACGTTTCTTTTTTATCGTTTCAAGGGACCTGTTTTTCCCAGGGTTGTAGGACAACATAAGTTCATGCCCATTGCCTAGTTTTGTAGACGTTTTTTGCGCAGCATAGTCAAAGTAATAGAAGAGCGTCAGCTTATCGTAACGGTTTTGTAGAAGCCGTGGAAGATTTATTCCTGCCATAAACGACAGCGTTGAGCGGCTTCGATACGATAGCCCAGCCCAAAGAAAGTCGTTGTATTCCAACGGAAGAGCAAGCGAAACCAACGGTGAAAAATGGTCTGTATATCTTACCAACAAAGTCGGCGCTATAGAAAAAGACGCACTGATTCGTTGTTTCATTTCTCCTGAAAGCGTGTAGTAAAGCTTGCTTGGCCCATGCGTGCCAAAATAAATTCCTGGGGAATAGTTGGCAGCAATACCAATCGAATAGCTGTTGTCTTTATAATACAAACCCGCACCGACATCGGGTACTGTTTTTTTATTTCCCGTCAAGGTTTCGCTTTCGTCTTTTATTACCAGCTTTTCCAACGCCTCGTTCCACTGCACTAGTCCGAGTTTTGCACCAAAGGAAAGCCTGCCGGTTGCCACATTGATTTTGTAAGCAAACAAACCATTTACCGTAAGCACATTTTGTATGCCCGCCGATTCATTAGATACCGTAGCTCCAGCGCCGAATCGTCCGTAGTTAAAGGGTGTATGGAAAACTAACGCATAAAGTTTGGGAGCGGCAGGAAGTGTACTCCATTGTGCTTTTTGGATTAGCGACAGCGCTAACCCTTCGTTGCTTCCTGCAGCAGCAGGGTTGTACAAAGGCAATACATTTTGAAAACCAGCCAACGGCAAAACCGACTGCGCATTTGCCACAGTAGAAAAAAGAATAGACAGCAGGAATAAATTTTTTCTCACGGGTTATCTTTTTAAATAAAGTGCGCCTTTTAATAATTTATGCAAAGACGGAATCTTTACGGTATAAAAATAAGTACCACCCGGCAAGTCGCCTCCTGCCCAATCGTTGGTATAGTTGGTTTTCGCATACACCGATTGATTCCATGTGTTGTAAACAGCGACTTCGTTGTCTTGGTATTTTTCTATGTTTTGAATATAAAAGAAATCATTTTTCCCGTCTTCGTTCGGAGAAACCAATTCATAAACAACGATGTCGTGCACCACAGAAAGGCTTAGCACAAAGGATTCCGAAAAATAATAACAATTGTTTTCTCCTACTTTTAGGGTATAAAGCCCTTCGTCGCTTTCTTCCACCACGGATTTTTGGTAGCGGTTCGTACCGCTACTGTCCTTGGCCGGGTTGATCCATAGAAAAGTAACGTTG
>JAYSUZ010000054.1:0-2095 GCA_043718845.1 Cytophagales bacterium | reverse complement strand
TGTTTATATGGAAGCAGCAGATTTCGCTTCCGATGCAGACAAGCCACTTTACAACGAAAAAGCCAGAGGATATTATAATAAGATTCTCGATAACGACCCTGGCAATCTTGAAGTAAAATCAAAATTGGCTTTGACCTTTGTGAGTAGCGAAAATCCTATGCAGGGTATAAAAATTCTGCGAGAAGTATTAAAAGAAGACCCTAAAAATCAAAGTGCGCTTTATAATTTAGGAATTCTTTCAATACAATCGGGTCAGTTTGATAAGGCTGTAAAAAGATTTGAAGAACTTTTGAATGTAAATCCTAAACATTCTACTGGGCAATTCTATTTAGGAGTAGCTTGGGCAAATTTAGGAGATAAAACAAAAGCACTAGAGGCTTTTAAAAAAGCACGTGAGTTGGACAACGATCCTGAGTTTAGGGCAACCGTGGACAGCTACATGAAAGATCTGCACTAGTCTATTTGGTATAGACTATGCAAAAAAAAAGTAAAAACATTTAACTAATTTAAAACAATTACGATTATGCCTTGCGGAAAAAAAAGAAAGCGTCATAAGATCGCTACCCACAAAAGAAAAAAACGCCTTAGAAAAAACAGACATAAGAAGAAATAGTTTTATTTCTCTTCTGATTCTATAGTATAAGAGGTTATTGGCATAATCATGAAAATGGTATGACCAATAACCCCTTTCACATTTTAAAAATTCTAAGGTGAGTACTGAATTATACATCAATTCTACTCCAAAAGGTGACCGTATAGCCCTGATAAAGGACAAAAGGCTCGTAGAGTGTCATTTTGACGATAAAGGTAGTTCCTTTACCGTAGGAGATATTTACTTGGGCATGGTCAAAAAAGTCGTGCCAGGTCTTAATGCCGCATTTATAGATGTTGGTTATGAGAAAGATGCCTTTCTCCACTATCTGGATCTTGGTCCTCAAATCCGATCGCTTAACAAATATTCCAAAAGCATACAGTCAAATCCCAAAGGTGCATCTTCAAGGCTAAACGGCTTTAAGATGGAACCTGAGATTGACAAAAATGGTAAAATTGTACAAGTGCTCACCAAAGGTCAGCAGATATTAGTACAAATTGTAAAAGAACCTATCTCTAGTAAAGGTCCTAGATTGTCTTGCGAACTTTCTATTGCAGGTCGTTATATCGTATTAGTTCCTTTTTCTAAGGCGGTAAGTGTTTCCAAGAAAATTGATTCTAAAGAAGAACGTCAGCGTTTAATTCGTCTGATGAATTCTATAAAACCTGAAGGTTTCGGTGTTATCGTTCGTACTGTAGCGGAAGGTAAAGAAGTAGCCGAACTTGACCGAGATTTGAAAAATCTTGTGAAGAAATGGGACGATGGAATCGAGAAACTCAAAAAAGCAAGTCCTTGTGACGTCGTGATTGGCGAGTTGGATCGTGCAGCGTCAATTTTGCGCGATATGCTCAACGAAAGTTTTGACAGTATTACTGTAGATACACAAGAAGCCTTCGACGAAACAAGAAATTACCTCAAAGCAATAGCACCCGACAAAGAGAAAATACTTAAACTTCATAATAATAAAGTGAAATTATTTGAAGCGGCAGGTATTGAAAAACAGATTAAAACTCTTTTTGGAAAATCGGTAAGTTTGCCTGGTGGAGGGTATTTAATCATCGAGCATACGGAAGCGTTGCACGTGGTGGATATCAATAGTGGAAATAAATCCAATGCAGAGTCGAATCAAGAAGACACTGCAATGTCTGTAAACATTGAGGCGGCCAAAGAGATGGCACGTCAACTACGTTTGCGTGATATGGGTGGAATTATAGTGGTCGATTTTATCGATATGAAACACCTCGAAAATCGTAAACATATCTACGAACGTATGAGGGACGAAATGGCTCAGGATAAAGCCAAACATGTAATTTTGCCGCTATCCAAATTCGGACTTATGCAAATCACGCGGGAGCGTGTACGCCCAGAAGTAAACATCAAAACAGTAGAAGTTTGCCCTACCTGTAACGGTACAGGAACCATAAGTGCCAGTATCGGTATACCGGATATGATCGAAAATAATCTTGATTTTATCATCAACAAACAAAATGAAAAACAGCTTAC
>JAYSUZ010000053.1:0-2097 GCA_043718845.1 Cytophagales bacterium | reverse complement strand
AAATTTGTACCATTAGCGAAGGTACTTCAAAATCTCAATTGGCAAAAGCCAAAGCAATGTTGAAAAAATTAGTGTTAGAAAAATTCTGTATTGCAGATGAAAGAGAGCGACGATAATATAGAAGATATTTTTGGAAAAAGATTTTCAGACGACGAGGCGCCTGTTTCGCCCCGTGTATGGGAGGCTATTCAAAAAACATTGCCTAAAAATAATGAACCGTCTAAATGGTATTCTAACAAAATAGTTATTGCGAGCTTGGTCAGCGTTACTATCATAGGAGTCGCAACATGGTTAGTTATGCAATCTTCTTTACATCAAGAACTATTCTTGTCCAATACAATAATCTCAACAAACGAAATAGAAACGGAAGAAAAAAAGAACAATAGCGCAATAGGCAACGATGCAGTAAAAAGAAATAAAGAAATAGCCAAAATAAAAAATAAAACGGAGGCGCAACGAAGCAAAGAAGCTAAAACAGTAACAAATGTAGAAACGGACAATCGTATTGAGAACAAGGGACAAGCATTGAATAGTGCTCTAAAAGACGCTACAGAGCATGCTCTTCTGTCAAAAAAACAGCGTAAAAATAATTTTAATTCCCTAGAAATAGCGAATCGCAATTCAAGTCATATTTCTTCTACAGACAACTCCAACGTAAGTGGAAATTCAATAAATTATAGTCTTCAAAATAATTCTAAATCAACAGATTTTATTGAAAAAAATAACACATCCAACCGTGCAAAAACGAATAATTCGTTAATAGATGAAACGCAACTGAATACTGTTGGACTAAAAGATAATTCAAAAGGCACTACTGCTATACCATTCCACAATTCCCTATTAAGTGACACCTTAGCTGAAAGCACTAAATCAACTAAAAATCAGTCCACGAATAGTGCGCCGATGGACATTAAAAAGCTTGGTGCTACAGGGCTGAAAGGAAATGGAAGTCAGAATAACAATAGTGCATTAAATCCCTCACACCCCATAAATCAGGAAGTAGAAAATAATAAGGAGAAGATTCAAGATGCTACAACTTTAAAACCGACTCCTCCTTTCAATGCTTTTGCAAGTAAGGACTCCGCTAGAATCCCTGATACAACTACACTTTCGAAAAATGAAATGACTCCATTGGCTGCTAATTTAATAGTTCCCACAGCCGATTCTCTAAAGAAAATAATTACCGATTCGACCCTTGTAGCATTGTCCGACACCGTAACTATTAAAAAAGAACTAGATTCTTTAAAGAAAGAAAAAGAAAATACGTCTCGTTGGTCAATCGACTTGCTTCTGACGCCTATGCTTACAGGCGCTACTACAAAAGCTACGGATTCAAATTACAAATCGGTAGTGGACGATAAAAATAAGCAAGATCAAAATTGTATTAATTTTTCAGTAGGAAGTATCCTTAACTATGCTGTACGACCCCGTTTATCATTGTCTACTGGCTTACTCTACTCGGGCTATTCAGAAAATTATGCGTATAAAAATAGCACTTCTTACGATACGACCTACCTGAACAGCTACCATCAAATAGATTCTGTTTTTGTTCCAGATACACTTGGCGGCTATATGGTCTATTACGATACATTAAAAACGAGTTCAGTGCTTGGCACTATTACCACCGAACACTCCTCTTCAAAAACCGATCGGTATAGTTTATTATCCTTGCCAATAACGGTTACGGGAACTATTTATAACAAAGGGAAATTTATAGTGTCTGCTACAATGGGTATGCAAGTAAATCTATTGCTAAAAGGCGTTACCTATATAAGAAACACTGCAAATACAGACCTAATTGCTATTTCAACACTATTATCAAAATTTTCACTTTCCTATAGAGCGGCATTAGGGATCGAATATAAATTAACCACCAAGTGCTCACTACTTGCTCAGCCAGTAGTAAACTTCAATATATCTTCCGTTCATAGTAAGGCAGCCCCGATAAGTCAGAAGCCTTACTCGTATGGTATTAATTTAGGTGTTAGAGTTAATTTCTAAGGTATTGAAAATAGTTATTCCATTCTGAAACTAAATGCATGCTATTTTTCGTACTTTCGTCAAAATAATTCTTATGAAATGCTAGAATGGAAATAT
>JAYSUZ010000052.1:0-2098 GCA_043718845.1 Cytophagales bacterium | reverse complement strand
AAGGAGATGGTTTTGTGCGGATATTTAATGGCAACTACACTGATTATAGGGAAGAACTGGAAGAAGATGCAAAATCGTCTAATGGAAAACCTTCTGCAACAAACAGTACGTTTACGGAAGAAAAAAAAGGTACTATAAAAGCGGAATCTACGTCCAAAAAAATATCGTATAAAGAACAAAAAGAATACGAAGATCTTGAAAAAGAAATCCAGCAATTAGAACTAAAAAAAGAAGCGTTAGTAGAGAAATTAAATTCAGGAAAAGGTTCTTATAAAGAGTTAGCCGATTGGTCGGCGGAGATTGAAAAAATAACTACGGATTCGGAAGAAAAGTCTATCCGTTGGATGGAGTTGGCAGAGAAAGTTTAAGTAAGAAATAGTTATAAAAAAAACAGAAACGAATAAGAGCGAGTGATGAGGCTGATAGGTACGATAGTATTCTTCTTAATGGTTGTTTTGTTTATTCCTAATTCTGTAGGACAAACAATAGTACAGAAAGGATATTTCATGTTTCCGATTAAACCTGGTCAGGTCAATCATCTTTCTGGAAGTATGGGCGAACTTCGTTCCAATCATTTTCATGCAGGCATTGATGTGAAAACGGATTTCAAAATAGGACTTCCTGTTTTTTGTTCCGCCGACGGTTATGTTTCTAGAATCAAAATTTCTACAATGGGGTATGGAAAAGTGCTTTATATAACGCACCCCAACGGACTCACCACGGTATATGCCCATCTTGATAAATTAGCAGACACGCTTGCTGCATGGACGCTCCATAAACAGTATGAACTTCACTCTTTTGATATTGATGTTACGCTTTCAAAAGACGTGTTGAACGTGAAAAAAGGGCAGGTGATTGCTCGTTCTGGAAATACAGGTAGTTCAGGTGGCCCTCATTTACATTATGAAATTCGAGACGCACAAGAGAAGGTTTGGAACCCTTTACTTTTTGGTTTTAATGAAATTAAAGATACAGAATCCCCTCTATTTGATTTTTTGGCATTGCGCTGTTTTGGCATAAATTCGAGAGTGGAGTATGAATTTGGGAAAAAAGATTTTAAACCGTCCAAGAATGGTAAAAATTTCAATATTGTAAACCCCATTAATGCATCTGGGGAAATAGGTATTGAAGTGAAAGCGCATGATAAGATGAATGAAATGCATAATCAATATGGCATTTCATGTATTGAAGTGAAAGTGAATGGAGAGGAGATTTTTTTTCATAATATAAATACCTTTTCCTTTGAAGACGGGAAAAAAATAAACGCTCATATTGATTACGAAACGTTGATTTCTAAAAATCAACGTTTCCAGCGGTGTTATGTTTCGGATGGAAATTCCTTGAAATCATACAAAGAATCATCGCACAATGGTAAGGTGGTAGTGGTGCCGGGTAAGCAGTATAAAATAGAAATAACGATTTATGATGCCTATAATAATAATGCTACATTGAGTTTTACGATTGATGGTGCTGAAAATAAGTTTAATGTAGCGTCTGCTGAAATTGGCAAAGGAGGATACCGAATAGTGGAGAATATCCTAAAGTTGAAAGCTAAAACAACCAAGGATACCGTTTCAATGCTGTACTTTAAGGGCAAGAAATCTGATTTGAGACCTGCCTATTTAGTAAATGGATACCCTGTTTACCTGTATGATTTAAGGAATGGGTTAGTGGATTCTATGGTGGCAGACAAGTATACGGAACGTTTTGATTTTGTGGCGATGGTTCTTCCTTTCACGAAAACGGCTATCCAATGCGATGATTTTCTTATCGAAATTTCAGATAGTTCGCTTATAGATACCTTATACCTTCAATTAAATGGTGGTAAAGATAAAATAGGTAGACCTATTTTAAATGTGCACGAACCGACTGTCCCAATCTTTGGATTTATAAAAATTTCCTACATCCCAAACAAAAATGAGGTCCTATATCCAACTAGTTTTATAGCCTTAAATGGTCGTAAATATGAGGAATCTATATTGATAGACAATCAATTGCATGCTAAAGCCAAATATTTAGGAAAATTTATTGTTGTTAAAGATACTATTAGACCTTCAGTTAAATATGTGTCACATACTGCAAAAAGTATAAAATTTAA